>CAZHAM010000011.1:11868-16258 GCA_964530415.1 uncultured Candidatus Saccharibacteria bacterium
TAACCCGTAAATAGAGTAAAGAATTAAGAACAAACCAAACGCTTTCATTAACTTATTTACGTCTAAGTTAGAAAGAAAATACATACCCAGATACACACCCATTGCTGATCCTAAAACCAATGGGAAAATTCTCTTAAGTGTACCGTCAGTTTTTGACTGGATCGTAACTATACCGGTAGTTATCACTGACATAATCGTGACTAACGGTAATACAATCTCAAACGGTAAAGCAAACGGGAGTAGAGCCATCGATACAGTAGCAACTCCAAAACCGGTAAGTTCGGGGATAATTCCTGCTACAAAGAACACAATTGCTAAAACAAATAATTCCATATGTTTTATGATATCAAAACTGGAATACAATTAACCTACATACGGGAGCGGGTCTCAGTGATACCTAACTTATATGGTCGGGGTGACAGGACTCGAACCTGCGACCTCACGGTCCCAAACCGCGCGCTCTAGCCAACTGAGCTACACCCCGTCGATCACTGCCTATGATTTACACTAGGCCTTACAAAAACGAACTATCCTATTTTACAATAAATACGGGTATTTACTAGAACTCCAAATAAGAACCCAGAAAGCAGTTCCCCCAATAAAATTACAGTTCCGGAGCGAGTTCATCTAACACAGCATCAAAAGGTTTAGATTCATAAATCAATCTTGAATTATTGATTAAATCGACCAAGTGAAGTTTAAAAGAATACGAGCAGGATTCAGAAGGCAGGCACGTTTGAGTGGTTAAGTCTTTTTTGTCGATACTTCTGGATATCTCAGTTATTACAAACACCTCATTGTCTAAAAAGTATGCGCGGTCAAAAATACAATTCGCTCGTATTGAACAGTCTAAAATTCGCGCATCAATTATTTTGTCGTCTCTAAGCCCGTAAAAATGAACTTCGTTTGAGTTATATCCGTTTCTCGAAATGTTTCTGTAATCTAAAAATATTCTTTCGCTGGGAGAAAATACCACATCTTTTACATCTTTGTGTTCGGCAATTATCTTGTCATATTCTTCTTGTTTTCCACTTTCTTCGATTGAATAAACTTTCATCCATTTTGTGTTGTATATCTCAACTTTCTCCAAAAGCTTAAAGTCGTCTGCGGAGATTTCTATGTCTTTATTCTTTAGATTTGTGATCCATCTCTGAAAAGCGGAATCGTCCTCAACTTTCGCTGGTATTTTTGAATGATCCACCGATTTTTGCTCCATAATATTTGAGTAGACCCCTGTTCCGATTAAACCGAAGATTAAAAAAATTATTAGTAAAGAAAATTTGTCTTTCATAGTTAAACCTTAATTTACCAGCCGCCTCCGCCGCCGCCTCCTCCGCCGCCACCGGAAGAACCGCCTCCCCCTCCCCCACCTGAAAATCCCGATGATGAGGATGGATTTACCGACGCAGAAGAAATAGAGCTTGTAAACGAATTACCAAACGAACCTGATGAAAATACCGAACCTCCTCTAAAATAAGCATCTCCAACGTACCATCTATTTGTACTACTTGGATCGAGTTTAAACATTTCTTCAATCGCGTTTTTAAATTGTTCACTCCACTGTGGTTCTACATCTAAAGCAATTGCAAAGGGTAAATATTTTTCGTACATGCTAAATTTCTCCGGAATAGTCATCTTAACACTTTTTATATACTCTTCCTGGCTGAGTAAAAATGTTTTTAAACCCTCAATCCTTAATTGAGCTTCACTTCCTGCTTTGTTTCTTTTCATAAATGCTTTATAAAAAATTCCCACCATGCCGATACTTATAAATAAACAAACTATTCCGATAAGACCAAAGCCAGATACTCCTAAAAAAATTCCCACAATTATAAAAGGACTAAGAAAAAGTGTCATAAAAATTGCCATAGGAAGTTGTATATACTCTTTGTTAAAAATAATCGAAACCCAAGCCTGTATAGATATACCTACAAAAATACCCACTATCGATGACCAAAATAATGTAAAAAATAAAATTCCTAGTGCTGGAGGATTATAAAACGATACATAAATAATATTTACCAAGAAAAACAATAAAAATGGAATAAATCCCTTAAATAATTCACTTGAGTTGGACACGATATACTTTTTTGAAATTTTTAAAAAATATTTTTTAATTTTATTTTGCAGATCGAGTAGAACGCTGTTATTGATTATGCTTACTGTAAATTCACCGGTAATATCCTTTGGTTTGTTGACAGACTCAAGTATTTTCTTAACAAAGTTCTGAACATTATTTACCGCTTCCCCTTGCCCGTTTTTTTGAGCAGAAGCTGTTAGCTCATTAAACTTTAGTTGAGACTGGGTATACTCCTCGTCAGATTCAGGAAAAATTGTGTCGTATATGATCTTTTCTTCTCCTGTTAGTGTGGAACCGCTTTTAGAAGTTCTTAAAATTTTGTACTCTTTTTTGTCGTTCTTAATTTTTACGTATCCGTTAATTGCCATATTTACTATTGCGGTAGAAATATATTTGTTGTCGTACACGCCCATTGAGTTTATTAATCTAATATCTGATGGAGAAAGATCTTTTGGGGGTTCAAATTGAACAGGAATTGTCGAATAATCAACCTCGTCCCTACCTTTTTTTAACCAAGTAATGTAGTAAATACCAAAAACTGATACCACAAGCGCAATACCGGCCATTGGTTGGATTCCGAAAAGCCATGATGTTGCAGCGTTTCTGTAAATTGGGGGCTCAGCTATAATACCTTTAGGAAAACCAATAACAACTGTGAGCCCCTCCTTTGGCTGCAGCACTCTGCTAGAAACTGTTCTGACAACTGTTTCACCATTTTCTTTAGTAATTGAAAAATTATTGTCGTTTAGTTTTGACCCTTGTTCACCGATATAACTTTCGGTTTTAATTAAATTTTCGTCGATTTCTGCAGGAATGTGCACCTCCGCATTTAGAGACACGGTTTCAAAGTCCCACCCGTTTCCATTAATATTCCAGTAAAGCTCGTCGTGTTCGTCAAAAAACCCAAGCTGATCTGTAGTTTTATACTTTATTGAGTAGGTGTATGCGTCGGGCTCTACTATTGTGTCTTTATCTCCAATATAAACCCTCACTCCGTTTTGAAGATTTTCGGTTGAAAATGGCTCTGTCACACCGTCCTTTTTTACTTCCAGTACTGTAAATCCTTTATAAGAGTTGCCAAATACCCCTTTATACATCGTTGGAAAATCTCGGTATATTCCGTGGAGGATTTTATCTTGATTTGTGATTACAGCAATATCTTCAGTGACTATTAGAGAGCCGTCTTTTTCAATATTAATTTTGCTGGAGAAGTTACTAATATATTCAGGTGCAGCGTACGGACTATAAGCCTCAGCGCGTTTTCCTATTACACCGGAGATCGAAACCGATACAAAAGTGAGAAGAATCAAGTAAAAAAGGTAATTTTTAAGAGTTTTTGGCACCACTACAGATAATATATACTATTAGGGCCAAATGATAAACAAAATTATGGCTTGGAATTGTCTTTTCTAGTTCACACAATTTTTTATTTTGTGCTCGGATATATGATGGCTACTTACCAATTTATTTAATACCGATTCTGTCGGCTAATGTTTTTCTGTCAAAACCAATGATGAATTCTTTTTCTCCGTTTTCTGAGACGAGCTCTGTTACAGGTACACCCATTTGACCGGTGCTCTGAACCATTTTAAGTGCCTCTTCTCTATCTTGATCTACATACACTACTTGGTGCGGAACTTTATTTTGATCAAGCCACTGTTTTTCCATTATGCAAAATGGGCAACTGTGGGTCGAATATAATTTGATTGTTGTTTTGTTCATAAGCTTGATATTTGGTTGCAAATTTCTGCAACTTCCTTTTTTTTAATTGAATAAGTAACTTCTCTTCCTTGCTTTGTATTCTCTACTAATCCGGCATTCTTAAGCTTAACTAAATGTTGCGAAACAGCCGATTGTGTTAAACCGCAGGTTGATATCATTTCGGTTACAGTTTTGGGACTTTTTGATAAGCACATTAAAAGTTTAACTCTATTTTCATTGCAGATTGCTTTGATTATTTTTTCGTTCACAAACAATATATTAGCAGATGCTAATGTATTGTCAACTAGCAGAATCCTCCTTTTTATAGCGTTTTAATAACCGGGGTGTTTTACTCCAGATAGTGTGTCGTAAATATACTTATCCGGATCAAACTCAACATTAAAGACTTCTTTTAAAATTACCTTTGCAATATACGCGTTACCGAGTTGGTTGGGGTGCTGTAAGTCAATATCTCCCTCATCTAAAAATGTAAAAAATTTTTCAGTGGGATATTTTTTATACAGTACAAACATACTTATTTTTGAGAAAAGATTGGTATCGGGTATTTCCATAAAAGCATTGGCGTAAGGCTCATATTCAACATTCTTT
>CAZHAM010000011.1:16268-17745 GCA_964530415.1 uncultured Candidatus Saccharibacteria bacterium
TAGTGTGTCGCGAATATACTTATCCGTATCAAACTCAACATCAAAACCTTCTTTTAAAATTACTTTTGCAATATACGCGTTACCGAGTTGGTTGGGGTGCTGTAAGTCAACCTCACCTTCTTCGATACCCTCTACGGGATTTTTTTCAGATAAAAATGTAAAAAATTTTTCAGTGGGATATTTTTTATACAGTTCAAACATATTTATTTTTGAGAAAAGATCAGTATCGGGTATTTCCATAAAAGCATTGGCGTAAGGCTCATATTCAACATTCTTTTTTGATCCAATTCCCGATGGTGTTGAGTTGCACCAGATTAGTTGAGTATTTTTGTTGGCAATTTGTTCTGCAATTTTTTTGATATTGTCGACATGATTTTCTACTGAGACGCCAAATGCCGGATCGTTTCCTCCCATAAGACCGATAATTAATTGTGGTTTTAGCAAAGTCAGTTCATCTATTCTTTGTAAGATATCTTTGGTTGTGGCGCCATCGTACGCAAAATTAAAACCCCTAATACCCCACTCAGATGTTTGCCAGTCTCCTTTGAGTAATGTTGTCAGTTCGTTTTGAAGGACATAAATTAAGATGTCTCGCCAGTTAGGATGCACCCATTCGCAACTGGTAGTTGAGTCTCCTGTAAATACTATCCAATATTTCTTGCCTTGAACTAGTTGTGTACGAATCTGTTCTATATTTGTCATTGAAGTTATGTTGCTATTTTATCACGTGAGTGCGGGAACTTTTTTGTGCGTTATACCTGTTCATTTGGTAATTGTAGCAAACAGTCTATTGACACAAAAACATATAATGATTTACTCTTACGTTAGAAATGAAAAAAATTCCTGCTCAAATTTTTGAAAGCAAGATAGTATTTAGAGCGTGAATTTTACACCATACCGCATAACAGGCGGTTTTTTTGTTTTATAGGGGAAAGTCAATTAATATCTTCCGGGCTCCGGTTAGGGAGGTGTGAAACTTTGAATAAAAGCTAACACCTCCCGGTCTTTTTTTACTAAATATTTAAATAAGGGATTGGCTGAGCTGATAAGTTTTGAATAAATATGGGGAGAAAAGGAAAGAGAACGGATAAGCTTTTTTTTGAATTGGACAATGATTGCTTGTGGCATCACTGGGCTCCGATTCGGCTAAAGCTTACGATCAGTAATCTGATCAAAAATGTTTTTTACACATTTTCCCGTTCCTTTGTCTCCATAAAGATGTTCCGTTTTCCCTTTTGAACTTTTTAATCTCATTTGACTCGAAAGTCTTATTTGATTTTTGAGTTCGGCTTTGACTTGTAGTCTAATTTGACTTGTCAGTCTCTGCAGAGTAGCGGGCCATCCTTTCTGGGGATTAGGTAACTATACCCTAATAGATTATTATGTCAACACTTATGTTTAATTTTCTAAAGTTATTTATTTGTTGCTGTGACAATGAATATTAAATTATTCGATAACCTATAACAATATTCTTTTT
>CAZHAM010000012.1:0-15050 GCA_964530415.1 uncultured Candidatus Saccharibacteria bacterium
GCCAAAGCATTTTGGGTACTGATGGCCCAGATTGCAGGTTGGGATCCTGGAACAGGCGGCGGTACTACACCACCACCTCCTCCACCACCAACATCACCAACTAACACTGCACCTGTTGTAAGTGCGGGTCAGGACCGAACTACAAATGTTAATGTCGCTATTTCCTTAACAGGAGCTACAACGGACGATGGTTTGCCAAGCAATACCCTAACCAATAACTGGGAACTTAGAAGCGGACCCGGTGTTGCAACAATATCCAATCCTGCCTCGTTAACAACAAATGCAACGTTCCCGACAGCCGGTACTTATATCCTAAGATTAAACGCGACAGACTCACAGCTGTCTGCTTACGATGATATGGTTGTAAGTGTTACTAATCCAACAACCACACCGGTGCCTCCTACAGACCCGACAGGTGGTACCACAAATCCAGCCGGATTGGTATCCTACTACAGATTTGATTCGGCTACTCTGGAGGACAGTGTTAGCACATGTGCAGGTTGCGCGATTAACGGTCCTATATGGACAAACATTGGTTTGAGAGGCGGAGCATTCACATTTGATGGAACAAACGACTACTTAACACTTGGCCCGGTAAGTTCCTTCACTGATTCAAACAAGCTAACTGTTTCTATGTGGGTCAAACCTAATTTTGACCAAACCAGTACAACTTGGTTTCAAGGTTTAACATTTGATAACTTTATTTCGATATTCTATTTGAGCAACATTAATGACTGGAGAGCCACAGTTAATACACGCACTGGAAGGGTTCTTCTTGATACAACAAATATCACATGGAACGCAAACACATGGATTCACTTAGCGGTTACATATGACGGAACAAATGCCAGACTATTCTGGAACGGTCAAAACGTAGCAACAAAACCTCTAACAGGAAACTTGAGAGTTGACGGGGCGCCCAGATACGTAGGGGCTTCGCAGGTAAAATCAATGTACTTCAACGGGGTAATCGATGAGGTCAAATTGTACAACACAGCACTAACGCCACAGGATGTGCAAGCGATCTACACCGCAAGATAAGTTCAGAAATTGATTGATACGAATTAGAGAACAAGACTCCCGAGTAAAATCGGGAGTCTTTTTTATACTTTAAATCTAAGTTATCATTAAAATATGAACGAGGAATTGTACAAAATTGCAAAAAGACTACTAACTCCAAAAAAAGGCATACTGGCCTCTGACGAGAGTGAAAAATCAGCAAATAACACGTTAACAAAAGCCGGTATCGATCCTAGCGAAGAAAACAGAAGACGGTATAGAGAGTTGTTTATAAACACACCGGAGTTAGGTCAATATATTTCAGGAATTATTTTGTTTGAGGAAACTCTTAGGCAGTCAGTCTCATCTGGAAAACTTTTTAGCGACATATTGCATGAAAAAGACGTTCTTGTTGGTATCAAATGCGATCAGGGAACTGAAAAAATGACTGATGACACAGAGGAGGTTATTACAAGGGGATTAGAGGGACTTGAACAAAGAATTGATGAGTATAAACACTTTGGAGTTTCTTTTACTAAATGGAGAGCAGTAATTCGAATTGGCCAAAATATTCCAACACATGAATGTATTTTACAAAACTCAAGAATATTATCGGAATATGCAAAAGTAGTTATAAGCAAAAATTTGGTACCAATAATCGAGCCGGAGGTTTTAATTAGCGGAACCCATACAATTGAGAGGTGTCACGAAGTATTAGTTTCAACTCTTAACACAGTATTTGATGTATTACGCGAAGACAAAATTGATTTGGCTGCAGTGGTGCTCAAAACAAGTATGTGTCTACCTGGAGATAAGAGCAGTCAAAAGGCATCTCCTCAAAGAATTGCCGAAATGACTGTATCCGCTCTAAAACAGTCGGTACCAAGTGATATCGGGGGTATTGTGTTCTTGTCGGGTGGTCAATCTCCGATAGAAGCGACAGAAAATCTAAACGAAATTGCAAAGTTAGAACCGCTTCCCTGGCAAATAGCTTACTCTTATTTACGTGCTATAGAAGGGCCGGCTTTAAATATCTGGAAGGGAAAAGACGAAAATGTTGCTGCGGCCAGAAACGAATTTTTAAAAAGATTAAAGGCGAACCTTCTTGCTGACCAAGGCGAATACACGGGCGAATAAAATGTTAATTCAGTTCGTGCACAACAATAAAACATATCCGATTGCCGTCAAAAACAGAAAACGATCGAAAAATATTACTCTATCTGTAAAAAATGTCGATAAAATTACAGTTAGTAAACCTGTGTATATTCCGCTTTTTATGGTGTCCAAGCTTATAAACGAAAAAAGCGATTGGATTAAAACAAAACTTGATGAACTTAAAAGTAAAAATGAAGAATCTCCGTTTGTGAAACTGGTTTATAAATCTGACAAAGAAATCGCTCGAAAACAAATCACCGAAACAGTTAACGAGATTAACTCGTTTTACAATTTTTCATACCATAGAATTTTTATTAAAGATCAAAAAAGTAGATGGGGGAGTTGTTCTAAAAATAAAAATCTAAGTTTTAGTTATAAAATTGCTTTCATGCCCAAGCATTTTATGGAGTACGTTGTGGCGCATGAACTCTGTCATTTAGCAGAGTTTAACCATTCGCAGAATTTTTGGAAACTTGTCGAGCAGCGTATCCCCAACTATAAAAGCATAAGAAAATTACTTCGAAATTCGTTTTAAATACTTTTTACCTTTGAGTTTATCAGGTAAGTAACTTTCGGAATCATATTTTTGATAATCTTTTCCGTAACCTAAATCTTTCATCAGGTTTGTAACGGCGTTTCTGATTTTTAGCGGAACCGGTAAATTTCCATAATTTTTTACATCTTCTTGGGCAGCGCGCAACGCATCGTAAGCGGATCTGTCCTTTTTGCAAAGCGCCAGATACGTTGCCCCGTGTGCCAAATTAATTGCACACTCTGGGTAACCGATCGTCTCACAAGCTTTAAATACTTCATTTGCAACAACAAGTGCCGTTGGCTGCGCTAAGCCGACATCCTCGGATGAAAAAATAACCATTCTGCGCGCGATAAAAAGTGGGTCTTCGCCTGCTTCTACCATTCTCGCTAAATAGTAAACCGCGGCATCGGCGTCACCGGCTCTCATTGACTTTATAAAAGCGGAGATCGTGTTGTAATGTTCCTCGTCTTTTTTGTCATATCTCAAAAATTTTGATTGGGCTGTATTTGTTAAGCTTTCAACGGTAATTTTTTTGTAAAACCTAAATGTTGTATCAATAATCGAAATAGCTTGGCGGGCATCCCCGTTTGAGTAATTAACAATCCAACTCATGCTATTTTCGTCAATATAAATTTTTTCTTCGCTAACTTTACTTAGGGCTCTTTTAACTATTTCTGCCATCTCTGATTCAGACAACTCATTTAATATAAAAACTTTGCACCTTGAGAGTAGGGGAGAAATTACTTCAAAACTGGGATTTTCAGTTGTTGCTCCGATTAAAGTTATTTGGCCGCTTTCTACATAAGGGAGCAAAAAGTCCTGTTGGGCTTTGTTAAATCTATGAATTTCATCTAAAAATAACACCTTGGGTTGAGAACTATCTGCCTCAGAATCAGCTACAATTTTACGAATATCATCTTTTCCGGCTGAGACCGCAGAAAGTTCATATAAATTCGCGTCCAGGCTTTTTGCGTATATTTTTGCAAGTGTAGTTTTTCCTACACCGGGAGGACCCCAAAATAGCATTGAAAAAAGGTGTTTGTTATTAATCGCCACTCTAAGCGGCATGTTTTCACCAACAAGGTGTTTTTGTCCGATGAACTCTTCGATATTTTCAGGCCTGAGTTTAGAGGCCAAAGGTTCGTTTGTATTCATGTTCGTATTTTCTTTGGGTATATCAAACATAATAAATTGGCAAGTAATTGTCAAATATCAAATAAATTCGGCCAATCCGTTCTTTCACGAGACCCTGTCTTAATCCACTGGAGTTTCTCTAAATCAAAATAAGTTTTGGCTTTATACTCAACTTTTGCCTTTTCTATAAAATTAACTAAAATTTCAGCTGTTGCTTCGGCATCGGGTAAAGCTCGGTGCCTGTTTATTATTTTAATTCCAAAATACTCGCTTAAGAAATCCAAATTCGCCTGTTCTAAATCTGGTAAAAGCTTTTTACTAAGCTGAACGGTGCAAAGCTTGGGAAATGTAAAATCGTTTCCTATTCTTTTCATCTCTCGCTTTAAAAATAAATAATCAAAATACACATTGTGGGCTACAAAAACTGATTCTTTAATAAAATCCAGTATCTCATGCCCGATATCTATAAATTTAGGCTTGCCAACTAAATCAGCGTCCCGCAATCTTGTATATTTTGTAATCCAATAATCTAAATTTTGCTCAGGATCAATTAACGTTTCGTATTTATCAATAATTTTACCGTTTTTTACTTTTACAATGCCGATATCAATGACTCTATTAAAAATATGACTCATACCGGTTGTTTCGGTGTCGACCACAGAAAAAGTTAACTCATCAATATTTGTTTTTCTTAACTCATTTATGTTCATTTTGGTATACTATGCAGATGGACAAATTTAACACAGTATTAATTATTATAACCATAGCCATTATCGTGGGAATTTTATTTTTGACAATAAGCGCTAGATCCGGAGCCGGACCTTTAATTGACGAAACTCAACAAAATTCAGCTTCGATGTTGTCAAAACCACAAGAAGTCAGGGAGACAACTCCTTCAAATTTATCAGAAAGGCCTAATTCAGATATGAAGCAATACCAAAAAGCACCTGAGATGCTTATAGATAGTACAAAAAAATATTCAGCCGTAATAACAACTTCAGAGGGTGAGATCACATTAGATTTAAATACCCAAGAAACACCCATAACTGCTAATAACTTTGTGTTTTTAGCTAAAGAAAGTTTTTACGACAACACAATTTTTCATAGAGTAATTAACGGCTTTATGATTCAGGGAGGGGATCCTTTAGGAAACGGAACTGGAGGTCCTGGATATAAATTTCCTGATGAAAAATTTGACGGGGAATATACAAGAGGAACTGTTGCAATGGCAAACTCCGGTCCAAATACAAATGGGAGCCAGTTTTTTATAATGCATAATGATTATCCGCTTGCAAAAAACTTTGTTATATTCGGTAAAGTATCGAAAGGTCTTGAAGTTGTAGACAAAATCGCCACAGCTCCGGCAAAACTTGGTATGGACGGTCAAAACTCATCTCCGATTAATCCTGTAAAGATAATCAGTGTCGAGGTTGTTGAAGAATAAATAATTTGGTAACTTATAAGTATGAGATTAATTCTTAAAATTCTAATAAGTACTTTTGCGGTTTTTATCGCAGCGTATGTTGTTCCAAATGTAACTGTTAATTCTTTTGCAACAGCTTTAATAGTTGCTGTAATTCTTGGGGTATTAAATATCTTTATCAAGCCTTTGATTTTAATACTAACTCTTCCGATAAACATCCTCACTCTTGGACTCTTCACATTAGTGATAAACACAGCATTAGTTCTTTTGACAGCAAATTTGGTTCCGGGATTTAGTGTCGATGGTTGGCTTTATGCCTTTCTATTCAGCGTGTTAGTGTCGTTTGTAAGCGCATTTCTAAACAGCCTTTCAGACTAACTTCTTGCTCTGGTACAACCTGCCGTCAATATAACCAAGTTTTCGATAGTATTCTTTTGTACCTATTGCAGATATAACTGATAGTTTTTTAAATCCGTTTTCGTAGGTGAGCAGTTCTGCAATACTTATTAAGTTTTTTCCTATGCCTTTATGTTGCGCTCCCTTTGTTAATTTTCCCCCAACTTCCGTGCTTTTACCGTAAACATGAACTTCTCTTATTATTGCTGAGTTTTTAAGTTCAGGTATAAAACTCTCTTCCAGAGGAATGTTCAGTCTGACAAATCCGGCAATTTTATCCTCGCTTGTTACATACTCAATAAAATATTCGACTGAGACTTTAGTCAGATATCTCATAATTTTTAACTTCAGATCATTTTTAATCGAAACTTCCTGACTTCTTATCTCGCGTGAATGAATGTCTAAAAGTGTAATTCCAAGTTTTTTTGCCTTCTCCTCAGCTATTTGTCTAAAATTAGTTTTCTTATTGCCTGCAACAATATCAGTCGAAGGTATATCTCTAATTACTCTTGTAATCCTGCAGTATCTTGGAGTTTCTTTTAAGGAGTGGACCATAATGTCTGCGAGTTGATTTTGCGTATAAGGTTTCCATTTCTTTTGAAGATACATTTGCATTAACTCAGCAGATTCGATAAGCGAACAGGGGTAAATCTTAATTTCGTCCGGTTTAATGCTTAAATCATTAAAAAGTTTCAGATAATCAAGTTTGTCCAATTTAACGTCAGATCCGTATAAATTTGGCATCCAATGAATGTGAATCTTAAAGCCTGCTTGTCTGATTAAGTTTATCGCCTTTCTTGTTTGGTCAGAATCGTGCCCACGTTTATTTAGCGATAAAACTTTGTCGTTTAAGCTCTGAATCCCGATCTGAATTTTTGTTGCGCCAAGTTTTCTAATTCTTATGAGTTCATTTTGCGTAATCTCATCGGGCCGTGTTTCAATAACAAGTCCGACACATTTAGATCTGGATCTTTCGTTTAAATTGTGTGCGTCGAATAGGCTTTTCCAGGTAGCTTTTTCTTGTGTACTTAATCTTTGTGATTTAGTTGCCAATGAAATGACTTGATTGTATGTTTTATCAAATGTTCTGCCATCAATAGTTTGCATCAATTTCTCAGAGTAGGGCATATCTGTTTTATCAGAATCAATGAAAGCGGTTTTTTTATTTAGAGAATTAAATTCATTTAATGCGTCGAAACATCTTTTTACAAACCAAATTTGATATTCATCGGGGTAAAATGTCCATGTTCCTCCTAAAATAATAAGTTCGATTTTATCTGTCGGATGTCCAATATTTTTATACGCGACTAATCTGTTAAAAGTTTGCAAATACGGGTCAAATTTATTTGTCTCGGCTCTTTGCGCTCCCGGCTCGCTTGAAAGGTAACTTTTTGGCATTCTCACATCGTTTGGACAAAAAATACACTTTCCCGGGCAAGGAAAAGGCTTTGTTAAAACGGTTACAGTTGTCACGCCCGACAATGTTCTTATTTTTTTCATAGTGATGTTATTTAAAAAGTTGGCGTGTTGTTTAGTAGTAAGTTTAATTTGGTTGTGCTCGATTAAATTGTGATATTCCCTCAACAGCTCGCTTTTGCTAAAAGAGCCTGATTTTTGCACCAGAAGTTTACTGATACTTCGCTCGTCCAGATTTTCAACCTCGGCAATTTGCTTTATTACTTCCTCCGCTTTCATAATGAGGTATATTATAGTATATGATCAACAAAAGCATCATCGACTTAAACACTGATTTTTATAAAAAAACCCAAGTACAATTCTCAAAAACAAGGCAACACCCGTGGAAAGGATGGGATAAAGTGCTGGAAAACCTTAAAAAGTCTTTAAACAAAGTTGAAACACTATGTATTTTGGATCTAGGTTGCGGAAACGGACGTTTTTACAAATTTCTGAAAAACGAGCTTACGGAGTCTGAATTCAGAAAGATTGAATTTACGGGCTTTGATATAAATGAGTATTTCCTGGCTGAGTGCAAAAAACACTATCCTGAGGCAAATTGGGAGTTTGTAGATATATTCAGCGATTTATCCGATCTAACTAATAAATATGATGCAGTGGCCTGCTTCGGAGTGACCCACCACGTACCCAAAGTTGAGTTTAACGACTGGTTTGACGAAGTTATCGATTTAGTCAAAGAAAACGGAATAATCTATGTGTCTTTTTGGTCTCCAAACAAGGAAATTACCGATAACATACATACTTGGGATTTAGACGAAGATAAACAAAGATTTGTCGAAATATACGAGCTAGAGTATTTAGAGACTGTTTTAAAGGAAAAAGTTGAGATTCTTGAAAAATACGAGAACGATAGTCTAAATAGATATGTGATATTAAAAGTCGAGGCCCAACCAAACAGAATCAGCGGATAAAAAAATATCGCTTTTTCCTGAGTGGTCGGGCCTTACGGAAGGTACCTAAAAAGGATTTGGGCTACCTTTCGGCATCCTGCACCCTGTGTAGTTTCTTCCACAATGGTTGTAGTGGCCATCGCCGTGCTCGTCACAATTTGGACAATCGCAATCACAGCCTCCAGTCGATTGGTCCACATCTTCAACCGCAACCTGGTTATGTGAATCATCCACTTCAACCCTCGCGATCGTTTCGACGATCTTCAAAATTTTCATTATACCCTCCTCTTATCCTATAGTATGCTTATAATTCTACCACGTTTTTCTGTCCTCTCCAAACTGAATATATTATAATAAACTCATGGATTCATGTATATTCTGTAAATTGGTTAGTGGTGAGATACCAAGCTTTAAAATCAACGAAAACGATGATTTTCTTGCCTTTTTGGATATTAACCCCAATACTAAGGGTGCTTCAGTAATATCTACAAAAAAACACTTTTCTTCGGATATTACGGATTTGGAACCTCAAATTTTATCTGAAATTATGGATTTTGCCCAAGAAACGTGTGTAAAAATAAAAGATAAATTAGAGGTAAGGCGTGTAGGAATAGCTATAGAAGGTATGGGTGTAAATCATTTCCACATTAAACTTTATCCATTTCACGGTTTGGGAGAAAATTTAGAACATTTAGACACGACGCACGAAAAAATGTTTTTTGAAAAATATCCCGGATATTTAACAACTCAAATAGGTGAGCAGGCTGATTTTGATGAGTTGAAAAAAATTTCAGAAATGTTTAACTAGATGATTCGTAAACTACTTACCTCTGCCATTATTTTTCCGATTGTTTGTTTTATGTCTTTTTATCTAACATACAGTTTTATCAGTTCAAATGAGTTTATAAATAAAACAGTAATTGATTCGGCTTTGGACACCGACACAACCAGAGTGGCGTTTGTGCAAGTATTAAATAATTCTTATGATCCGAATCTAAAAGACCATTTGGGTATCTTTAAAAACGAATATATACCGGCTAATTCAAAAAAATATTTGATATTAAGCAGTTCAAAAATTAGTTTTATTGCTAAAAGAGATATTCTACACAAAGAAACTGAAGAAATATTTGGCTCAACGGATATTGTTGTCGGTGGGGGTTGGATTGATTTTGAAGGGCAAGATATGTTTTTCAAAGCTGATATCGATCTTTCAACTTTTAAAAGCGATGACGCCGAAAGAGACAAAAGTATGTGGCTATTATTTATCAACAAAATTGCAGAAATCGAAGTTACAGGTAAGGTTGATGAAGACTACGTAATAACAATGGGCACTCCGTTTCAAACCGAGTTTGAGTCAAAAATTACAGTTAATGACATCTCGGTAGAAAAAGTTATTTTAACCGATGGTAATATATCAAACGGAAAATTTGATTTAACAGGTAACTTTGTTCTTAAGATGTCAGACCACAACATCACGCCACCCAGCATGTCAGGAATATTTCAATTTGAAGATGAGGTCGTGATTAATTTTAATATCAAAGGCACTAACTACGATTAAGAGTTCTTTTTGTTCATCACAAGTAAGAACATCAGAAAGGCGTAAGCGGCAAAAGAGAGCAGGGGAATGGTTATAAATCCGAATAAATTTAAATATTCAACTGTACAGGGGATTCCAAGTACACACGTTCCCAAATCCTCCGGAATAATTTTGTATTGAAGAAGGTTATGGTAGAAAGCGATAAAAGTTCCCAGTGCGACAAGAGGCATAGCGTAATTCACATAGTTTTTATCTTTTTTAACAAATCCCACAATATGTACCGCTAATATAGATATCATCAGTACTCTTTGGTACCAGCATAAATCGCAGGGAATAAACTTTTGGACGAAGGAAAAAAATAGAGAACCGAGTGTTGAAAATAATGAAATGAACAAACCGAATTTTAAATTGAGTTCATAATCTTTAAATAACATACATAAATCAATGGGCTAGTCTTCGATAATTCTTTTGGCAAATATGGGTTTCCTATTATGATCTCCCATCATGTACATGTAAGAAGCCAATAATACAACCCCAATTCCCATAGTCAATCCCGTAAATTGATTAAATCCTGTGCTAGGCACCGCTGAAGTTGATTCTTGTGTGTCAGCTGAGCCTGCTCCGGCCGGAACATCCTGACCTATGTGAAGTGTAAACGAATACTTACTTTGCCCTTCTGATATCTCTACTGCGTGATCGCCACTTGCTAAAGACGTTGAATAGGACCACAAACCGCTTTCGTTTGCGCTGGCTGTGTATGTATTCTCATCGATTTTTACTGTAACTGTGGAATTAGCGACCGCATTTCCCTGAAAAACGGGGTTTGAGCCGGTATACCACCATTCTGAATACACTTTTCCACCGGTGTCCAATGACCCGATCTTAGTTAATGATAAATCTGCTGACAAAACCCAGGAGCTAACAACAAAGATAGCTAGGGTGAAAAAGAGTAATCCTTTTAGGGGCTTAATCATACCCGTTAAGTGTATGTTTACTGGCTAGACTTGTCAATTGTGCAATAATATGAAGAATGAAGCATAGCTTGGAAATACATACCCTGCCCAACGGTTTTAGAGTAGCATTTGTGAACGTGCAAAATGTTGATACTGTTACAGTCCATTTAAAGGGTCTCGCCGGCAGCAACTATGAGTCCGCGCAACAAATTGGGTGCGCGCATTTAATTGAGCATCTATCGCTACAAGGACCCGTCTCCAAATCTTTGAACAAACTAACTTCTCTTGGGTGTAAGTATTACGGTGTAACAAGCAGAGACACAGTTTTGTATATGTGCAAAGGTCTGTCTGATAATACGGAACAGATGGTCCGAACTTTGTTTGAAGTATTTTCAAACATATCGTTTTCGGATGCACAGCTTGAGAATACAAAGAATATCGCCGTTTCGGAGCATTTACGAAGAATTGAGTATCCCGAAAAACTGCTCGGCATGAAAATTTACGAATCGTTATTTTTAAACCATAGAATAACAGGTTTTAACACCGGGGACGAAAAACAGATTTCCTCGGTTACATTAGAAAACTGCATTGATTTTAAAAAACACCACTATATTCCGCAGAATTTTGTTTTGGTGGTATCCGGTAATTTTGATAAAAACAAGGTAACTGACAAAATTAATAAAACTTTTGGAAAACTCAAATCAGGCACCTCTAAAACACCTTCTGCAATAAATTTAACCGAAGTTAGATCCCCAAACATTGTCAAACCAAAAAGAATAGCCGGTATTAAATCGCGACAATTTCACATAATGCTCGGATGGACTACTGAAGCACTAAACTCATACACTGAGGTTGATTACCAAATTTGCAGCGCGTTACTAGAACAAAGATTAGTCGACTCCTTAAAAATCAAGCTGGGACTATCTTACACCGCATCGAGTAGTTTCTTTAACTCGCAAAACTACGGGATTTTTGGCATTTATGCTTCATGTTCTCCGGAAAATGCTGATAAAATGGTGAGCGAACTTTTTAAAATTGTTAAGAATCAATCTCTTAGCAAAATCGAACCGAAAGTTCTCAAATCAATTAAAAATATAATTAAATCTGAGTACATATTTAATTTTGAAAAGGTTTCCGGACTTGCCGAATTTTACTCTGAGAGTGTTTTAACCAATTCCAAGTCATACGATATAGATGAGTTAATGCTCTTAATAGATAAATTTAATGCGAAAAAAGCTGAGGATACGTTTACTAAGTTATTTTCTCAAAAACCAAAAATTATTTATATCTCAAACTCGATTCTTAATATCAAATAGAAATAAACGAACCATTGTTAAAAGTCTTATTCCCAAAATCATCAAATATAAAATAGGGGAGGGATATTTTTTCCATAGATGCTTTCTTACAAAGTGCTCCATCGCTCTGGTAGTTTCGCCTTTTAAAAATCTTCTGTGCTTAATATTTTGATTTGCAGCAGTAACAATATCGTTTGATTCCTTACGCATTATTGTTACTCCTTTGTAGTGCAAAACTTCAGTGTCTCCCACGTACATAATTTTAAAACCCGCTTGTTTCACCCGATAACAAAAATCAATGTCCTCGCCAAACAAAAAGAACTCTTCGTCCCATCTTCCGACTTTATCAAACACTTCGCGCCTTACAAACATAAAGTGACTTATACAAGCTCCGATTTCGTGAATCGTTTTTAAATCATAAAACCCAAGGTGATATTGATTTAACAATTTAGAAGATTTAAACATTTTATCTAAACCTGCAAAATGTGTAAGTGTAGACCAGGGAGTCATTTCGCCCCTGTGCGCATCCCAATCAATACTGCCGTCTCTTAAAACAAGTCTTGGTGTTGCAATACCTGTTTCTGGGTTTTCCTCCATAAACTCAAACAGTCTTTTAATAGCGTCACTTGAAGGAAAAGCGTCTGTACCCAAATAAACTACATATTCACCGTTTGAGGAATCTAAACCAACGTTGTTGCCGTGCGCCAAACCTTTATTTTCTCCGGCTTTTAACATAACTTTGTCTGAGTATTTTTCATTAACCATCTCTACAGAACCATCGCTCGAGCCGTTATCTACAACAATGATCTCCATTTCGGGATAAACATTTATCAGATTGCCGACACATTTATCTAAAATATCTTTTGTGTTGAAATTAACGATTATAAATGAGATTTTCTTCATATTTTTTTATTTAAGCACTATTCACACCTATAAACAAATAAAAGAGGCGGCCCAAATCTTGGCCCAAACGACTTGTCTAAAATACTGCAATACTCACTTTTTGGCGTAACTCTATCTATATCAAGAGACATTACTTCATAGTTTATTCCGGGTTCTATTTCCTGAGCAATTTCACCATTGTAGTATGGTTTAAAAGAATCGATATTATTTGGAACATACACTTTTTTGTCTCTGCCAAATTGCTTTAAATAAAATGCGGCATCAGCATAATACTCGCCACTGTTTTCATAGACACGTAAATTAAGCATTGTGTTTATTCCTCCAAAAAACGGCGAATTGTACATAGAAAACTGAGGGTAAAAGTTGTAAGTCGAATAAATTAACAATAAAACTGAAAGCCCAACGATAACTTTCTGCGCTGAGGTTGTAAGGGATGCGAGCATGATCGATGCCAACAAAATAATCGGCGGGAAAAGTGCCAGTGAGTAACGATCGATTTTTTGATCAGATAAAGAAAGGGTTACAAAAAAAACCAGCAAATAAGCCAAAACTAACTTTTCGTTTAAACTCTTTTTAAAAATGCCTTTTAAATGAGCAATAAATAAAACAAGAACAATGGGGGAGAGCTTAAATAGCACAATGACTAAATAATAAATTGGCTGTATATACCAAAGTAGTTGCTGCATCCGAATATTTTCTAACACCGCCCCACTAAAGGAATTTGCTAGCTTTGAGATAACGTATTGCGAATTAGTCCACATAGCCGGAAACAGAGCGAAAAAAGTTAGCATCACAATTAAAGGGTAAATTACAATGTTTTCGTATTTTTTGTCTTTAACCGATTTGTAAATAATAATCGGACCAATAATCAGCCCGGCAATTCCCGAAGTTGTTTTAGATAAAATTCCCAAGCCAATAAGTATCGCTGATACAAAAAAATACTTTCTATTTTGTGTGTTAAACCAGTATAAAATTGCCAAAAACGCACTAAACGAAAACAAAACCTCAAACGACGTTAGGTGCAGCCATCTGTTTATTCCGATAAAATACGGCTCGACACTTAGTAAAAAGAAAAAGTAGCGAGACACCTTGGTTGAAAAAAGGAGCGAAATCATTTTTACGCAAAAAAGTACCAGAGCGAAATAAAAAAGTGTATTTATACCTTTCGAAAAGCCGTGAATAATCGGGTACCACTCAGCGTTTTCTAAAGTTTTGGGATTATCTGTGTAAAATGTTTGGATTGTAAAACCCGCTTGCTTAACTACAGCGTTAATCCACATTAAAGTCACTCCCGGGTGGTATCTTTGATAAGTTGAGTTGAAGTCGCCTGATTTTACTGCCTGCAAAAAATCTTCACTTCTATTGTGCCACCTTAACGCGTCGGAATTTGTTATATCGTAGCCTAAACCCGGCAATCTAACCGCAAAAAATAATATCGAAATTAAAACAATGATCTTATTCATTTTTGACGTATAAACTTTTTAAATACATTGTAGGTATAACTAACACTGCTGAGATGATTAACCCATATAAGAGCGGGAGAGGCAAGTAAAAAACTTCATATTTTGAGGCTTTTGGCACGTTTTTAAATTCTGTAAACCCGTTTGGTAGTGGTTTACCCAAAGTTATTTTATTGTCTGATTTAACTGCCCATCCATAAAAATAGTTTAGTTTTGCATTAATATCGTGCGACGGCTCGCTTTCGCTAACAGGAGAGATTATAAACACATCGTGAGACCTGTAATTTAGCTTATAATCTTTCTCGAATATGCTTCCACCTATTTTCTCTACAGATCCGCTGTTATTAATAACAAATTCTATGCCCATACTTTTTAGTTGTTCTGAATCAGCGGAATTAATATCGGGCAGTAAAACTGCGTTGCGTGTTGAAGCGAAACCGGCATTGTGTAAATTTTCAACAACGTTTTTTGGAACCAAAACTGAGTAGCCGAGAATATTTGAATAGTTTTGAGCTAAATAGTTAGAAGAATTGATTTTGTTTGAAAGATCTACGATTCTACTGTTTGGGGGGATAGCGTAGTGTACGGACTCTCCCACTAATTCGGTTTTATTTAGAAAGAGTTTTGTTTCACTTAAATTCCAAAAAAAGAAAAGATCAATAAATATCACCAAAGCTAAAATGGTTTTGGGTAAATTCTTTTTTTCAATCGCATATATTAATAGGAGAGTTAGGACAATAAGCACAAACCAAACAACGTTTTCTACGTTAAAACTTAAAATATGCCTGAGATAAATTTTAATAAAGTCTATGGCTTCGCTGTTAAATGAACCTAGGTGGAGCAAAAATACAAAAACTAATATTGGAACGAGTTTCTTAAGATTAAATCTGAAAT
>CAZHAM010000013.1:0-13550 GCA_964530415.1 uncultured Candidatus Saccharibacteria bacterium
TGATAACGGATTGGAGTTATCCGAAATCGATATGAGACTTCGCGGAAGAGGGGATATATTTGGCATTATGCAACACGGGTATAAAAAATTTAAAGTTGCCGGATTCGACGAATTAAGTATGATTGAGGACGTAAAAGAATTGGCAGTTAAGTATTATGCCCAAATTGATAAATATCCGGCTCTAAATGAGAAGTTGACAAAAAGAACCGGAGAATATATTAAGAATAACTAGTATGAAAAATGAATTAACCTTAAGAATAAGTTCAGGATCGCTCAAAAATAAACGCTTAGCGGTGCCAAAAATCGAAGGCTTTAGAGCAGTTCAGGAAATTGCTAAGCAGTCTGTTTTTTCTATGCTTGGGGACAAAGTCGAGGATAGCGTATGCCTTGATTTGTATTCAGGAAGCGGAAACATTGGAATTGAAGCTTTAAGCAGAGGTGCGCGCGAGTGTACGTTTGTCGACCAAAACTACGATTCCATAGGCGCAATAACGGAAAATATAAAAAAATGCTCACTCGAGGACAAAGCTTATATAATTAAGGGCGATGCGGTCAAATTTGTCGCAAATACCGATAAAAATTTTGATTTGGTATTTTTAGACCCTTTTTACGAAGAAACTTCTCATATTTTTTTGGTCAAAAACCTCGCTAATATAGTAAATGAGAGCGGTTTGATTGTTTTTTTCCACGGAGAAAATCTCGATATAAAGGCCTTAATCAAAGATAGCGGGCTTAATATTGTTGACGAGAGAAAGTTTGGCAAAAGCCTATTTACGTTTTTAGAAAGAGCCGATTGACATTTTGACTGAAAAACCTTATATTTCCTGAGCCTAAAGCAATAATTTGTTAAAGGTTGCTCAAGTTGCCTATAATTGCTTTAATATTAATATGCCAGTACCAAAAAGAAGACATTCAAAATCCAGAGTTAGGAAAAAGAGAAACTCCCATTACGGGAGAACGCCTGTTGCTGCAATAAAGACAAAAGATGGCAAGGGGTACAAAAGACCCCATGTAGATGAGAATAAAAAGATTTAGCACTCTGCAAATAAAATGAAAAGTAACGCTGACCCTAGACACACCTCAAGAAAATTGGCTTTAGCCTCAATTTTTAGTTGGCTATTTAGTGAAGCAAACGCGGAGGAGTGTGTTGAGTTATCAAAAGAAAATCTTATTGAAGATGACTCTGAATTTGACAAAGAACTTCACGATTATATTGTCTTGGGGGTAAAAGAACATCGAGAAGCTGTTGACGGCATAATTCAAGATTGTGCGCCAGAATGGCCTTTAGACAAAATCTCAAAAACCGATCTTGTGATACTTAGAATTGCAGTCTTTGAAATCGTTTTCGGCAAAAGGGCACCTACAAAAGTTGCGATTGACGAAGGAATTGAACTTGCAAAAGAGTTTGGTGGGGATACTTCGCACAAATTTATAAATGGGGTTTTAGGTACAGTTGTAGATAAGTATATTGGTGAGAAAGATAAGTGAACAAAGGGAAATAAATGGAAGATTACGTAAAAAAAATAAGAAAATTAGTAGCAGAAAAAGCCGGTGTAGAAGTTGCCGAGCTTAATTTTGAGGACTACATCGAGGACGATTTAAATATCGGGGAGATGGAGTTAATTGAGCTTCTTGAGGAAATTGAAGAAACATTTCACGTAGAATTGCTTGAGAATAAAGGCGAAATCGAAACTGTACAGGATTTAGTCGACTTTGTTTCAGAGCAAGTTGAGTAGTATAAATTTAGGCTTTTAAGTCTTGTTTTAGGGAAGAGCCAAAGTTTGGCCTTTAAAACAAGCCTTTTAGATAAGATGACTATAGAATTAGATAAATTGGCAAGTGTTTTAAAAATTAAAATTAGCGATATAGATCTTTTCGTAACCGCATTTACACATAGATCCTACCTAAACGAACATCACGACTATAAAAATCCCTCTAACGAGCGACTTGAATTTTTAGGTGATGCTGTTTTGCAACTTTTGTCATCGGAATTCTTATTTAATAAGTTTCCGGAATCTCCTGAGGGAGAGCTTACAAATTTCCGTTCTGCTGTTGTTTGTACAGATTCATTAGCCGACGAGTCCAGAAGACTTGGCTATGGTCAATTTTTACTCTTATCAAACGGCGAAGAGGCTACAGGTGGAAGGGACCGTGATTATATTTTGGCAAATACATTTGAGGCAGTTTTAGGAGCGATTTACCTTGAAAACGGCCTGGACGAATGCAGAGAGTTTGTAAACAAAGAGCTGTTATATAAGGTAGAGGATATGGTCAAAAATAACGCCTACAAAGATTCGAAGTCAAAGTTTCAGGAAGAAGCGCAAGAACGTTACGGGGTAACTCCAACGTATACAGTGGTAGACTCCTGGGGCCTAGATCACGAAAAAACCTTTAAGATCGCTGTTTATGTAGGCAAAGATCTCTGGGGTGAGGGAGAAGGCAAAAGCAAACAAAAAGCAGAACAAAACGCTGCTTCTGAGGGTCTTAACAAGCTTTTAGGCCTTAAAAAGTGAATTAGTGAATAAGTTGGATTTTTAGTAATTATTTGATAGAATTCATCAGCTATGTCAGTAACATTAAGATTAGCCAGAATAGGAAAAAAGCACGCACCAGCGTATAAGATTGTTGCGTCAAATACAAGAAGCAAAAGAAACGGCAGATTTATAGAAGTGCTTGGTAATTATAATCCTTCCGAAGATGCCAAAAAGGTTGTTATAGACACCGCTAAGTACGATTCTTGGATCAAAAAAGGCGCGTTAGTTTCAGATTCCTTAAAAGAGCTTGTTGAAGGTAAATACGTTTATAAAAAATATAAAGGCAAGAAAGCTGAGGAGGCTGAAGCAAAAGCTGCTGAAACCAAGGCTGCTGCAGATAAAGAGAAGCTAGAGAAAAAGGCCGCTGACGAAGCTACAAAAGAAGCTGCTACTGAGAATGTCGAGGCCACTGCAGAAACCCCCGCAGAAGAAACAGAGAAAACACCTGTAGAAGCCGTCGAAGAGGCTGTTGTTGAAGAGACTCCCGTTGAAACTACTGAAGAAGCACCTGTAGAAGAAACCCCAACCGAAGAGGTCGCTGAAACTGAAACCAAAGCTGAAGCGCCAGTCGACCAACCGGAAAATGAATAATGAAACAGTTTATCGAATACATCCTTAAGAATATCGTTAGTAAACCCGAATCCGTTATTGTTGAGGAAAGCGAAGATCAAGGTGAAACCTTATACTCGCTTACAGTAGCGCCAGAAGATATGGGAATAGTTATAGGAAAAGAAGGTCGAAACATCAACGCCATAAGAAACATGGCAAAAGCCAAAGCTATTAAAGAAAACGTTAGAATTAGGATTTTTCTAAACGAAGAGACCCATGATTAAATTTGATATTGTTACACTTTTTCCCAATCTTTTTAATGAATATTTAAATGTACTCCCTTTTAAAAGAGCGATTGAGATGAACGCCGCCGAGATAAAGGTGTGGGATTTAAAGAAATACTCGGTAAATAGCTACGGCTCGGTCGATGACAAACCATATGGCGGCGGAAAAGGCATGATTATTGGGGTTGAACCGATCTACAATGCACTTTCTGACATCTTTAAATCCGAGGATAGGGCCACGTGGCTTTTAAACGATAAAAACAAAATAATCTTACTCTCACCCAGAGGCAAAAGGCTTACCCAAAATAAAGTTAGAGAATTATCTACCATCGAGCGCGCAGTATTGATTTGTGGCAGATACGAAGGTATAGACGCGCGAGTCGAAAAGTACCTTGCTACCGACATCATTTCCATAGGTGATTTTGTATTATCGGGCGGAGAATCCGCCGCAACAATTTTGATGGAAAGTATAGTTAGACTTTTACCCGGAATTTTAGACGAAGAAGCTACAAGAATAGAGTCCTTCGAGATTTCTGACGGAAACAGCGATAGCGACACGCAAGTGGAGTACCCCCAATACACGCGCCCCGAAGATTTTAAAGGAATGAAAGTTCCAGAAGTTTTACTTAGCGGAAATCACGAAGAGATAAGAAAATGGAGAACGGATACGGCAGAACAAGACTCAAACTAACCCAAAATCTACTGAGTCGACGGAACTGCACCTTCCGGAATTACCGGTGGGGCAAAAACAGCTTCTTCTTCAACATCTTCTGCTCCCTGAACACCTGTCGCAGTTGCCGGTGCTGTAGTGCCCGGTATAGGTTGAGTTACCTCAGTTCCTTCAATCGTAGTTCCTGTTGTATTTACAACCGCTTCGGGAATCGTGAACACATCGGCAGAATATTCATAGAATCTCATAATTTTTACCCTGTTAATAAAGTCGATAAATCTCTGTTCAGAAATATCCAGTGTGACCGGATCATCGGTAACAGCCTGAGATTCAACAAAGAGATATGGGGAAACTAAGGTAAAATTTGCAGCAACTCTGTCGATTCCTTCTGACGAGTCTATGTTATATCTAAAAGTCGAGATATTTATAATTCTTGCCGCATCCTCAATGTTTCTTAAAAAGGTAATTAACTGCTCGTACGTTCCTTCGTTTGATAAAGAAACATCGACACTTTGATATTTTACGTCTTCAGCGACGCCACCGTAAGCGTAACTTAACTTCGAAACGTTCATTCCGGATTCTTTAACAATCTGGTCAATTTGATTTAATAACTCAGGAACAAGTGGTTCAGAAACCAAAACTTTATTTACTAAATTAGAATTCTCATCAACAACACTTTTAAAATCAACTAACTTATTTAGCGCAGTCTTTTTGGATACTAAAACATCGCGCAACTGAGTTTTTTCGCCAATCTGAACGCGAAGATCCGGAAGAGCCTTGTAGGCGGGCAATATAAAAACTACACCGAGCATTATACAAACGGCTAGTGCAACCAAAGGCACGATAAAATTTAAAATCGCATCTTTAACTATTTCTGCTTCAACATTTACTATGCCTTTATCGTTCATCTTTTTAAAATAGCGGGGTCGAAACTAACTACAATAACAAAAGTTACTCCGCCTTCCTTTCCTTTTAAACTTACTGAATTAAGTGAAACAGAGGTAAACAAACTATTTAAATTTGGATCTCCGCCTTCAAAATTTTTGTCTAAAAGATTGTTCATAAAAGTGGCAACCGAGATATAGTCAGATCCTTCGCCATTTAAATCTATGCTGGCTTCGTCGATATTAAAATTCCCAACTTTTACATTATCCGGTGTTCTTGTTCTTACTTCTTCCAATAAAAGGGAATAATACTGTCGTGTATCAAACATTTCGCCAAGCACTTGATATTTTTGATCCAAATTTCTGGCTGTCACTTCAATTGCTGATAGGGAATTGATGTCTGATCGTAAGGTACCGACTTCGGCATCTAATGCGTCAACTTGTGCTTGTAATGTGTTTTTTTGATAAATTAAAAATGCGCCAATGCCGGATACTGCGATAAGTAAAATTACGCTAAAAACAGTACTAAATCTAACAAGCTTAGATTTTTTCTGTTCTGTTACTTCTTCTTGCGGTACTAAATTTATGCTTTGTGACATATTTAAACTTCTTTAAGTGCCAACCCCACAGGAGTTGAAAAAATTGGTCCTTTTTCCATGAGTACCGCCCTTTGATTTTCTATTTTGGGAGAGATTTCCAAATTCCTAAACGGATTTGCCAATTCTACTTCAAGATCTAAATTGGCAGCCATATAAGATAAGATTCCTGGCATTTGGGCAGTACCTCCAGCTAATATCACTCGTTTCATATTAGCACCAGGATTTTGCTTTGTGAAGAATAAACTTGCGCGCCTTACCTCCGTTATGATGTTATCAACAATTGGTTTTGCCACTTCGTATATTTTTCCCTCTACTTGATTTTGATCCATACCGTAAACTTTTTTGTATTCATCGGCCTGATTGTAGTCTAAATTTAATCCTTGCTGAATTGCACGTGTAATAACATCTCCGCCAACAGCTAAATTCCTCGTAAATCTAACAAACCCGTAGTAAGCAATAATAATTAATGTTCTTTTAAAGCCCATATCTAAAATTATTGTTCCCATTGGCATTTCTTTGCTGTCTCCCAACACGCGCCCCAAAGCTAATGTTTCGGGTTCAATGGCTCTTGGCACCATCTTTGCCTTTTTTAAAATTCCGACATATTTATCTAAAATTGCTTTTTTTGCGGCAACAAGCTGAACGCTCATTTTTCCTTCTTCAACAACATCTGTGTCCAAGGTTTGATAAGATAAATTAACTTCTGAAACGGGTAGGGGAATGTACTGTTCTGCTTCATATGCAATAGAGTTTTTTAGCTCGCTGTCGCCCATTTTAGGAAGGGTGATGTTTCGCATATAAACGTGTACTTCATTTAAACTCACTACAACTTCGGGGGTATTAAAGCCTGTTTCTGAAAAAAAGTCTTTGAGAGCGGTGGAATAAATGTCTAGATCTCCGGCTTCTTCTGACTGCAGGTTTAATTTCGGGTTTTCGTACTCACCAAACTTTGTTACAACAAAACCGTTCTTTTTCCTCTCTAGTTCAACGGCTCTAAAGTTATTGCTTCCTAAATCTAAACCTACAATGGGCATAAAAATATGTTACCTTAGTTAACTTAATTAGACAATGTGTCAGTTTCAGACTTTTGATACAATGCATAGTCAAAAATTCCCGGCATTGTAGCTTCGGACTTAACGACACTAACTTTTTTAACTGCGTTTCGAACTCTTCCTGTAGATTCAATTAAAATCCCCTGCCTTGGCAAAATTTGCCCCGCTGTGGGGATAATAAACACATTTGCTGTGTTGTTTACCGATTTTATTCTTAACATTCTTGGCGTGGCTTTTGTGCTATACGAAAAACAATTTGCGTGACCTTGCGCAGCAATTGCGTTGCTAAAACCATTGACCGCACCCGAATAAGAAACGGGGTTATACGCGTAAATATCCTGCTTGGTCTCACCGCTCTCTTCGTAAATATATGAGGCATAGACTGATGCGGAAGTATCCCAGCACACGCTAAGATTCTGGTCAGTTCCGTAACCATTTAGTATTACTTGCCTGGTTGATGTGGGTGTGACTTCTAAAATAAAAGGTCCTGTTGAGTCTCCCATATAGCTTATCTCGATAGTGGCTATTAAATTATGACCGTTGCTGTCCTCTATAGTGAGGATACAGTCGGCTCCGCAATTGCCATAAGTTATGTAATCCTCTAAAGTCTCGTTCGGAAGAATTAACATTTTCTCGATCCCTGCCTCGGCAACATGTAAAGCTTTAGAGGCATCGTCGCTTCCGGCTAAACCATGGAGCGTTTTAATAAATCTTGTAGAAATAGCTACCCCGACTGTTAAAGCTATTATCATTAATAGAACAATGGCAACAAAAGTCTGTCCTGACTCGTTTAAAATTTTCTTTTTAGAAAAAACTGACATTTAATACGTTTCCCTAATTACTATTGTATTAGTAATTTCTACATCTCCTTTAAAATTAGCTGTTGTGGTTACCTGACCTTGTGTAAATTTTATACCTATATTAACAATTGTCGGGGTACCTGACGTGACTTGAAAACAATTGCTTCCTGAGAGTGTGCAGGATGTTGTTACGTTTCCGATTCCTGTAGAAGTTACTGCAACAAACGTGCCGCTAGCGCATGTGGCATCATTCGTAGAGGCACTTCTATCGATAAAGCTTGTTGTAGAACCGAGGTTTCTGACTCTGTAGCAAACATATTGGCCGGTGGAACCTCTTGGTGTTATTCGTATACCTTGCCACGTTCCTCCACTCACAATTGCCGCTGTTTCTGCATTTCTGAGCTCTTTTTCAATCTTTAAACCAACAAAATTTGCCTGCTGCTCCAGTTCGTTCATAACCTGGGTCTTACTATAACTTCTCACAATGGATAAAAGTATATCCGAGGTAACTCCTACAGAAATTGCCAGCAAACCTACAACAAGCAGGAGCTCAATTAATGTGTAACCTTTATTCTTTATATTTAAATTCATCTTTTATTTGTTTTGCCAATTTGTAAAATCAGTATGAACCGAAGTTGATTTAATATTTCCTGAAACATTCCAACAAGCATATACGCTGGCCCTAATATTTTGGTTTGCCGGCGCATCCAAGCTTTTAACAACAAAAAAAACTTCAATTTTGTCTGGATCCGTAGCAGTTGCACTCGGTGGGTATAGTTTAACAGCGTTTTCTGCCGATAGAGTCGGGGATGTGTTTATACGACACCTTAATGTAGAGGTGATGTTTACACACGGGTCATATCCGGTCGGAAGAGTGGCTGGTGGAGTGTACTGGCAAGTTGAAATCTCATCCCAAAACCCATCTAGGCCATCCGGATCATCCCAAAAAGCTGACTTGTCTCTTAGCGCCCGTATGAGCTCAATTTCTACATTTGCTTGCTTAGTTGACTCAAGTAAAAGTTTGCTTTCTAATGAAGATCTGAGTGTAAAAATTGCCATTGATACTAAGGCTGTGATAACTATCGTTGCAATTCCAAGAGCTGCAATAACTTCGATGAGTCCTATTCCTTTTTGATTGTTTAAAATTTTTTTTATCATTAGTTACAGTTACTATTAGTTGTATAATTTTGTATTAATCCTGCCGGATTCAAAACAACGCTTTTGCAGTTTGAGCTGGAACCTGATAAGCCTATTATGACTCTGTTGCTGCTGCCAATACTAACCCCGTTATAGTCTCCGTCCTCCATACTAAAAAAAACGCATCCTCCGTGTTTAAACACAAAGTTCTCTGGAAGTGTATAACTGCCCTTAACTTCCTCGCTACAATCGTCTGTAGCGTTTCCGGTAGAAATAAAGTAAGAATAAGTAGGAGAATCATTGGTAAACGCTAAACCCCAAAATAAAACCGGGTCGGTTCCAATAAATTGATCTGCTGCTGAACCTGTTAATGCTCTGTTTTGTGTAGTTCTTAGGTCACTTTTAACCTGCTCCTGAGCTTGGCGTGAGCCTTGGTTATCTATATATTGTGAAAATGCCGGCAAAATAGCGCCGGACATAACCGCAATTATTGAAACAACTATCAGAAGTTCTAATAAAGTAAAACCTTGGGCAGACACTTTCATACAATAATATTATCACAATCAAGGAGCGATAAGATTAAGATTATTTCCGACTTCGTACATATCTGGGTCGTTTCCCCCGTCTTCGAGGGAAGGTTCTGTTAATTTTTCAAGCTTTGCATTGAGCTCAAAAGAACTAGTGTTGTGTATGTATAAATAATGGTAAGTAGCATCGTTTACCGGATCGGCATTTAAAATAGAGTTGTAATTTCTAAAGTCTTCGTTTATCCAACCGGCCTGGGAGCTATTAAACGAGATTGAACTAGGGTCGGGGAGTACATTGCTTTGCCTTAAAATATTTTCCACATCCGGATATTGTCCATTGTCCACCCTGTATTCAGAAATTATCCTCTCTAAAGCACTGATATCGGACAATCTTCTGCTATCGCGGGATTTTTGCCTCATACCAACAGGATCGACGAAGAGCGTAACTGAAGCAAAAAGTAGAGCCAGTATAAAAACAGCAATTACTACTTCAAGGATTGTTATTCCTTTTTGAGATTTAAGGATTTTGGACTCCATAGCAGATATCCGTAGCATCAACGCTCACAGTAGCTCCGGTTCCACAGCTACACGCAACATTGTTTGCAGTACCGCATACACTTAAACCCCAATTGGATAATTGATCGCATTTGCTATCCTCGTCAGATGTATTTGATTCCATCAGTGCGGTTAGTATGTAAATGGAGTTGCCGTTTCCAACACGGTAATTGTATCTATAGTCTGCGTCTGTTGCGGGTAGCGCGCTACAAGGTGTAGTGGGGGTTGTGGTTGTAGTATTTCCAATTGGATCGCCCGGAACAACATTAATAAATTTTGTTCCTGTAGTGGGCGCAAGAGCAGCTGTTAGTAAATCGACAGTTCCTGTACCTCCCCTTACTTTTATCCAGTTAGCTCCTGTGGGCGGATAATACCTCTTATCAGCATAATGAAGCTCCAAGGCAGCCTGAATCTTGCCCATATCAGCTTTTCTTTGGCTATCCCTCGCTCTCCCTCTTATCACGTTTACATTAATAACACTAAGCATCACACCCGCTAAAACGCTAATTACAACAATAACAAGCAAGAGCTCAATTAATGTAAATCCTTTTTTATTTTTAGTAATATATGTCATAAAATTTTAATTTAAAGATTTGTCGAAGTACACTCACATATCCTTAAAAATGTATTGCATACCGGTGTTCCCGATGTACAAGAAAACGTAGAGCAGTCTCTGTTCGTTGAGCATGAAACTTGAAATGTCGAGATTACTTGAATATTTACCGTATTATTTAGTGTTGTATTATTCTCAGTGTAAGATGCTCTAACACTCGCTGTTCCCGGCGATCGGGCCAGTACAAGACCACGTGTTTGCGTCGATAACGATACAACACCCTCCCCAGTAACAATTGTCCATATCGACGAATTTGTAACTAATGCAGATGTTCCGTCAGAATAATAAACTCTGGCAACAAATTGTTGAGAAGAATCATCCTCAAGTCTTACAGGGTTTCCGGTAGGTAAAACTGCCAGACTCGTAGGTGTTCTTGATGAACTCAGTGAAGTAACTGTAAACCTTAACCTCCCTATAACACCCCCATAAGTTGCTATTACATCCGCAGTTCCTGTAGATACTCCCGTTACGGTAACTGAAGATGCGGTTCTTGTAATACTTAAAATATTTTGATTTGTGGAACTCCATTCAGTACTCGTACTTAAAGTTATATCCGAACAAGGACCTCCGGCATCTGAGAAACATGCGTTTACCTGAACCGAGTTTCCGATATCAATTGCTGTGGAACCTGAAACTGAAGTTACCACTACTGAATCTGATGGGGTCGGTGGGGGAGCGGTACCTGGTGATAATGTCGTTACGGTAAAGTTGGAAACCCCATTTATACCGTTTAGCGTGGCCCTAACTCCCGATGTTCCTACGGATACACCGGTTACAAGTCCTGTTGCGTTAACGGTTGCATTACTATTTGAAGTGCTCCAGGAAGGTATTGAGGGAAGTGAAGATGAACTACCGTCAGAAAACAGTCCTTGAGCTGTAAATTGTCTTGTTGCTGAAACACCAATTGATGTAGTCGGTGAACTTGGGCTTAGCAAAATGCCAACGAGTGTTGGGGTCGGGGTACCTGCTACGGACCCGATAGGGCTGCATCCCCCAACAACTCCAACGTCTTGCGAACCACACTCCCTAACCGAAAAATCTTTTGCACTTGTAGCTTCCCAATCCGAACTGTACTTAAAATATTTATCTGTTGTAACAATCGAACTTGAATATATTGCAAAATCAGATTGATCTGATTCAGCCACATATTGAATATCGCTTGGCCAGATATCTACAAGTTCGGCTAAAGCTTCGTTTCCCGAACAAGTTGTAGGCGCTGATGAACCACATGAAACAGGGTAATCTCCTTCTAAAACTTTATATGATTCGACAACTTCGGCAACCTTATGTAAGTTGTCTTGCATTACACCCTCGCGCGCAATATCTTTTTGCTTTTGAACATTAATTGTCGTTACCATTACACCGGAAATAATCCCAATGAGGCTGATAACAAGTAAAAGTTCAATTAGGGTGAACCCACTTTGAGACGATCTGAGATTTAATTTAAGTTTGCTAAATAATTCCATTTGAAATTTCGTATGCTCCGGTTTTTAGGCCGGAGCATAAGCTAAGTAAAGTTAACACGTTGTATTATAGTTCATGTCAGTACACTGTTTAATTTCTGACGTGGTACTAACGTATTTAAATACACCGTTGTTAATACCGTAAGACTTGGCATAGATATACCACTCGTTAACACCGACCTTTTCATATCGCCAGTTACATAAGCCCGTAGATGCTGAGATGGAGCCGACGAAGTTGTTTGGTGATGCGTTACATGCTGACAGTAAAGGTATTGTCGTCATAGTAAAGTGACAGATAGTGTTACCGGCCGTACAATGGTTAGCCGGGCCAACTCCAACAACAAATCCTTGAATCAAGCTTCTAAATTCATAACCATCGGGTGATCTACCATATGCGGATCTGAAACCACCAACTGCAAGTGCCATCTTGTTTATTGTAGCCTGTACAGTTGCATCTCTAGCTCTGTTTTGCTGAGCCTGCGGGTCAATAACTGCGATTAATACTCCGGCCAAAATACCGATAATAACGATAACGATTAAGAGCTCGATTAATGTGAAACCTTGTTGTCTTTTGGCGAGAAGATTGAACTTTCCACTAATTCTTTTCATATCTTCTCACCCCCTCTCTTAGTTTGTTTAATAACAAAAGTTTGTAACATGATATTGGGCAGGTAATATCTGTTTTTGTTTGGATATCGCCTAATTAATAGTATGAAGTTTTATTAATCTGGTGTCAAGGAAATTAATCGGTAATTGGTGCTTCAGAGTAAATTGCGTTGTCGAAAACCCCGGGAAGGTAGGGGAGTGACTTAAATACTTTTACTGTTCTTACTGATTTTGTTAAATCTTCTTGCTGAAGTTCTCCTTTTGAGATTATTTGGAAACCTTGATTGGGAAATGAGGCATAATTTGCCGGGTCACTTGGACGAACACCAACTTTAGCGTTGTCATACATAGCCTTAACTCTCATTCCATACGACCCTGCCGGTGGAGTAACTATCTGACACCTATCATACCCCAAAGCACCTCCGCTACTAGAGTTAATCACCTCAACACCGGTTGCGTTATTAGTACGATAAGCACCATTCGCTCCGGCTTCATAGACTATCAGACTTTTTCTTAAAATTCCCACAGAATTGTAGTACATAATGTACAAATCCGGTCTTCGACCCCCGCCGTTAGATGTTGTATCGTTCCAGCACACTTGTAATTGATTGCTATAATTTTCTATATAAACTTCTTTCGTAATGTTATTAGGGAGATCAAATGTCAAAAAGTTATTGCTTGAATTAAATTTATATCTTTGAACAGAAACAATTGCTTGAGCTTTGATATTTTCTCCTGGAAACTCATATAAGACCCTGCAACCGTCTAATTCGGAACCAGTTCCGCCAACGAAATCATCCGGGCACTCATCCTGTAAATCATCAAGATCCAAAGCGTCTGCTAACTGGCCCAACCTCGTATCCGATAAATTAAGGTAGGACTCAATACCTCCCTCAGCTGCAGCATAAACTCTCGATGATGTATCTGTTCTTGAAGTTCTGGATAAATTGGACAACGTTCTCGAAGAAACAGCGACACCAATTGCTAATGCGATTGACATAGCAACAACCGCAAATAACAAAACTTGTCCTGATTCATTTTTCAAAATTTTAATTGTGCTTTTATTCATATACAAATTGTGTATCAAAAATTGTTAATCCGGAATAATTAGCTACGTCAGGATTGCTTCGATCTAGGACAGTTAAATTATAAAGCATATTGGGGTCATAGATAACTACCTCAGACGGGAAACTTTGGTTTAAAGTAGCTCCCAAAGTTCTATCTAATTTTACAGCGTTTGAGAGCCTGGTTGCACCGCTTTGGCTCGCTCCAGCAAT
>CAZHAM010000014.1:0-13514 GCA_964530415.1 uncultured Candidatus Saccharibacteria bacterium
TACCGCGAAATTGATGCAGTTGCGCCAGTCCAAATCTTTCGGCGCTTTCAATCACAATTATTGCCGCATCCGGAATATCAAGTCCGACTTCGATTACAGGAGTTGACACCAAAACGTTTATCTCACCCTTTCTAAACTTTTCAACAACAGCATCTTTTTCTGATGATTTCATTCTGCCGTGCAAAAGACCCATTTTTTTTGTTTTAAAAACTCCGGTTTGAAGGGCTTTAAATTCCGATTCGGCTGCTTTCACATTTTCTAAAGATTCGCTTTCTGATTCTTCAATTAGTGGACAAACAATAAATATTTGCTCGTCTTTATTTTTAATCCAGTCGTATGCCTCGCTTCTTTTAGATTCTCCTACCACTTTAGTGACCACGTTTCTTTTTGCTTCAGGCCTTTGTTTCAAGTTGGATATTGATAAATCACCGTATAGCGTTAGTGCGAGTGTTCGTGGGATAGGTGTTGCGGTCATTGTTAATAAATGTGGAGCTTTTGTTTGTTTTGATAACTCTAAGATTTTACCCCTCTGCTCTACCCCAAACTTGTGTTGCTCGTCTATTACAATTAATCCGGTATTTTCTATATCTTTGTTAAATAAAATAGCGTGAGTCCCGACAACAACGTCTGCGTTTTTAATTTCATTATCTTTTAATTTCGATTTGGTTGAAGAAGTTACTAATACAACGTTTACCCCAAACTTTGAAAGAATATCGTTAAATGTTTTAAAGTGTTGAAACGCTAAAATTTCGGTTGGAGCCATGTAAACCGTTTTTAAAGAATTTAAGTAAGTAATATATGCAGAAATCGCTGCAACAACAGTTTTTCCTGTTCCCACGTCTCCTTCTAACAGGCGGTTCATTGGGTGTGTTTCTTTCAGATCGTTTGTTATTTGTTCTACCGCGCTAACTTGGCTTTCGGTAAGTTTAAACGGCAGACCTCTAATAAATTCGCTAACTCTTGATTCATACGGTTTAAGGCTAAATCCGTTTAATTTTGTATTCCAATCGATTTTTCGTTTCTGAACATTTAAAAGCTCAATGAAAATTTCCTCAAAAGCAAATCTATGGCGCGCGTTATCGGCATCAATCTCATTATTTGGAAAGTGAATATTTAAAAAAGCAGTTTTGATATTTTTTAAATTTCTGTCAATTAAAATTTCTTGAGGAAGGAATTCTTCATACATCACTTCGCGCGACAGCACGTCGTTAATTCTAGACCTCAGCCACTTTGACGAAACCCCATAAGTTTCAGGATAAATCGGCACCAGCCTACCCGTGTTTATTGAGCTATTTGATTTTTCTTCTATCTCGGGGCTTATCAAACATAGTTTGTTGCTAAATTTTTGAATTTTTCCGCTCATTGTGTATTCCTGTCCTGTTTTGAGCATCTTTTTAAGGTATTGCTGGTTAAACCAAATTACGTCAAGATCGCCCGAAAAATCGGTTAACTTTGCTTTCGTTAGTCTTTTACCGTATTTAGAGAATATATTGGTAACCGATTCCAAGGTGCCGTTTACTGTAACTACCTCATCAGAAATTAAATCGCTAATATTTTTTACAACAGAGTAATCTTCGTATCTAAAAGGAAAGTGGTATAGAAGATCTTCAATAGTGTAAATTTCCAATTTGCCGAGAAGTGTTTTGTATTTTGGACCAACTTTTGGCAATGCAGAAATCGGTGTATTTAAAAGAAGCATTTTTATTTTAAATAATGTATGGCAATACCGAAGAAGCGATTAGTGCCAAGGTACTTATCAAAACTACTGATTTGATAATGTTTTCCCTGGTCATAATTTTCCTTACCGCTTTTCTTAAAGCTTTTTTCTTTTCTTTCATAGTTTATTCCACCTTAAAAAATTCTCTTTTTCCATATTTTACTAAAGTACCTGATTCAAATTTTACCATTTTGCCTGAATCCGTAATTTTTTCGTTATTAACTTCAACACCACCTTGTTCAATTACTCTTTTTATCTGCGCTCCCGAAATTTCGTCCCCGAGTGTTTTTTTCAAAAAATCATAAACACTCATTTCGCCGGTTACTCCAGAAACTCTCGCGTATTCTTCGAGATTTTCTTTATTTTGTACAGTTGATTCAAAGTGATCTTGAGCCTCTTCGGCAGACTTTGCGCCTTTTAGGAGTTTTACGATTTCAAAAGCCATAATCTTTTTAAAGTTCATCGGATTTTCTCCGGACGCCATTTGTTTTTCGTATTCCTTTATTTCTTCTAACTCAATATCGGTAAGTAGCCTCATCCCTTTTACAATCAAATCGTCTGAATAAGACATAGCTTTGCCGTACATATCTTGCGCAGAATCTGATAAGTTGATCCCGTTTCCTTTTGTTTTGCTCATAGTTATACCATCAGGTGCATCCATCATTTCATTTGTTCGCACATATTTTTCTTTGCCCAAATAACTTTTAACCAATGATCTGCCCATCAACATATTAAAAGTTTGATCCGTACCTCCGATTTCAAGATCAACACCCATTGCAACACTGTCATAACCCTGCATCAAAGGATATATAAATTCCTGTAGGCCAATAGGATCATTTTGTTTAAGCCTTCGATCAAACATATCCCTCTCTATCATTTGCTGAACAGTCGTATAAGACATTAACTTAATCAAATCTTCAAGTTTTAATTTTGAAAGCCATTCATAGTTGCGTTTAAACAAAACAGGATTGTCTCCCTCAAAATCAATTATTTGAGAAGCTTGTTCTTTCCAACCTGCCATATTTTTTTCAATTTGTTCGTCGGTTAAAATCTGGCGCGCTTTATCTTTATCGGGATCTCCAACTTTTGATGTAAAGTCTCCGACTAAAAATGTCACCTCGTGCCCCAGTTGCTGCAAAATTCGCAACGCCCGTATTCCCATTGCGTGCCCAACGTGCAGATATGGACCGGTTGGGTCAAAGCCCTGATAAACTTTCAGCCTTTCCCCACTCAAAAGCTTTTCTTTCAAAGCTTCCTTACTTGGAAAAATACTATCCACTCCCCTATTCAAAAATTTCTCAATTAATACTTTATCTGTTATGACCTTAGACATGCTCATAGTATATGATTTTTTAGATAAAAAAGGAACGGGCGATGATATTTTGATATACTGTTAACTGATATGTTAGTCGCAAAAAAGCATGCTAAATCAAAATTTGGGATCAGAGGTTTATTTAAAAAAGGTAAATTGGTGATACCAAAAGGATTGACAGAAAGAGATGTCACAAAGTTTTTGCCCAAGGATACAAAAACCCTAAATTTACTTGTCACACTAACCTCGTTGGCTCTTATCGGGATTGTGGTCGGTGTTTTTGTGGTGATTGTAGTATTTGCCTATTTCTCAAGATCTTTACCAAATCCTGATAGATTATTAGAAAGAAGCTCCGAACTATCAACTAGATTTTACGATAGAAACGGCGAGCTAATTTACGAAGTATTTGGTGAAAAAAACCGAACTCTTGTAACAATCGATAAAATTTCGCCTTTTGTTACACATGCCACTCTTTCAACTGAGGATTCTGAGTTTTATTTGCACAGCGGTTTCTCGTTTAGGGGTATGTTAAGAGCTGTTAGAAATACTTTTACCGGTGAGGGTTTACAGGGCGGTTCCACAATTACACAGCAGGTTATAAAAAATACGCTTTTAACTCAAGATCGAACTCTTCCAAGAAAAATTAAAGAGCTTATTTTGTCGCTCCAACTCGAAAACAGATATACCAAAGAAGAAATAATTCAGATGTATTTAAACGAAACTCCTTACGGAGGTCAGAATTATGGAATTTTCAGCGCTTCCAAAGCTTACTTTAATAAAACACCCGATCAATTAACTTTGTCGGAAGCAGCTTATTTGGCAGGACTTCCTCAAAGGCCAAGTTACTACTCTCAGTTTGGGTCAAATCCGGAGGCAGGAATTGAAAGAAGAAATTATGTTTTGTATTTATTAAAAGAACGTGGGTGGGTTGGCGCCGACGGAAGAAGATACTATATAAACGAAGAAGATTACAAAAGAGCTATGGAAGAGGATCTTAAGTTCGAAACTGCAAAAGTTCCACTAGACGCTCCTCATTTTGTTTTTTACACAAAGAAAATCCTGTCGGATATGTTTTCTGAGGAAATGGTCGAGCAAGGAGGTTTGAGGGTGACAACTTCAATAGATCTAAAAACGCAGGAATTGGCCCAAAAGATAGTCGAGGAGGAAGTGGCTAATGCGAACTCACTTAACGTGTGGAACGGCGCCATGGTCGTTTTAGACCCTAAAACGGGGCAAATTTTAGCTATGGTGGGTTCAAAAGGATACAATATCGATCCACAGCCAGAGGGATGCACCTCGGGAATTGCCGGTGAAGGCGGATGCAAGTTTGATCCTTATGTAAACGTAACAACTTCATTAAGGCAACCTGGCTCCGCAATTAAGCCAGTAACCTACGCAACTATGTTAAAGCAGGGTTATCCGGTTTCATTCCCGTTTTTAGACGTTCCGTCCTTGTTTGAGGGCTCGGCACCAGATAAGCCTTATGAACCTGTAAATTACGACGGAATTTTTAGAGGAGTTATGTCGCTCAGAAAATCACTCGGCAACTCACTTAATATCCCCGCAGTTAAGGCGTTAAAAATAGTGGGAATAGATAATATGATCGACCAATCCGAAAGTATGGGAATTACAACATTTGGGGATAGACAAAGATATGGTTTGGCTCTAACACTTGGTGGTGGAGAAACAAGACTACTTGAACTAACCGGCGCATACTCAGTTTTTGCCTCAAAGGGAAGATTTAGACAGCCGACGCCTATCATTGAAGTAAAAGATTCTAACGATACCTTATTGTATAAATGGCAGGATACCGGTGGAATCCAATCTCTATCCGAGGAAGTTGCTTTCTTAATTTCCGATATTTTGGCAGACAACGGTGCGCGAAGTTCCGCGTTCGGAACGGGCAGTCTTTTGGTAATTCCAAATAAGACCGTCTCCGCAAAAACAGGAACAACCGATGATAAAAGAGATAATTATGCTCTGGGTTTTACACCTTCTGTTGCGGTAGGTGTTTGGGTTGGCAATAATAACAATGAGCAAATGAACCCAAATGTTGCTTCGGGTATTACAGGAGCTACTCCGATATGGCATAGATTTATGGCAGAATACCTAAAGGATAAAGAAGACGAAAAACCGGAGGTCCCTAAAAATGTTAAAAAGATGGAGATAGACGAGTTAACGGGTATGCTGCCCTACGGTAGTAGAGGAAGAAGGCAGGAGTGGTTTATCGAGGGCACGGAGCCGACTGCTCCAAGCGATTGGTACCAAAGAGTAAAGGTTTGCGAACAAGACGGAAGAATAGCAGGCGACTCGTGCGAGAAGTACGGAGATACTGAAGAAAAAACATTTGTTAGAATTCAAGCCGAGCTCAAAGAGTGGCAGACCTTAGTCGACGCGTGGGTTAAAGAAAATTACGAGGATGAGGCATATTTCCCTCCTTTGATGCGTTCGAAGCTCGAATACAACTCAGACGGTGAAGTTGATAATAAGGACGACGTTTATGTTGAAGCGGTTGGATTGAAAGACGGTTATAGTGTTCCTCTTAATTTTAGACTGAACGTTGAGGTTTCAACATACCATGATATTGAAAGGATAACGATTTACATGGACGGTGAAAAAGTTGCCGAGGATACAAACGCTCCTTATGGATATAATTTTAAGCTAGGCAAAGATAAAGTCGGCGAGCATGAGTTTGAAATAATCGCACGAAATGATAACGACGATAAAGGAAGCACAAAAGTTAGATTAAATATATCGGGTTACTCAAGTCAGTAAGAAACTTTTAGACTCTATTTCGTATATTTCTTTTAAATCTTTTAATAATCCCGATTTAAATTCCTCGTAGTTTTCTATTCGGTGGCGGATGTTAAGAAGTACAAATCTTTTTTGATCGTTTTGAGGATCGATCAAGTCTTCTTTTACAGTTAATTTCTCAATTCTCTCTTCATAATTAAGGATAAAATTGTAAATTACGCCGAACTTAAGATTTACTGGTATTACAAGCGATAAGTCATCAGAAATAACATCTGATATTTTTGTAATTACTCTTTTGGGTGTTACCGCAACCTTTAATAATTCCTCTGTGTACAAACTTACCGAATTAACGGAGATCTTACCAATTTCGGTATTGTTAAAATAAATTTTTGTAGTCTTACTCTGCTCCTTACCGTAGTAATAGCTAATTCCCAAATTGATTAGCAAAGAGGATAAATCTTTTTTTAGATTTTTCGCATTCTCAAGTGGAAGCAGGCCTTCGTCTAAGTAAATAAGCTCAAGGATTCTCGTTTCTTCAAAGTCATTGTCCTTTTGCAAATAAACTTTTCCTACCTCAAATAATTTAATCAGTTGTTTTTTGTGTTTTTTATAATTTTCCGTTATGGGAAATAGAGTTTCTTTAATGTCTGTTCTCAAAGCACTTTTTTCGGATGACAACGAGTTGCTTAATTTAATTTGATTATGGGTTTTTTCATTGAACTGAACAAGCGGATCAGTTATAAACTCGTGATAGCCGAGATTTACACAGAGATCTCTTAACTTATCTTCAAAATTATATATAGCCGGAGTTATTTCTTTTGGAGGGGCCGAGTCCATTATCGTAACGGGAATCTTGTTGTAATTATTTATTCTCAGAATATCCGCAATTAAGTCATCTTCTACGTCAACGTCTGTTCTAAAGTAAGGAACTTCAAGTTCAATTTGATCCTCAGTTTTATTATTTATCTGGTACCCAAGCGAGTATAGGATTTGCAAAACTCTTTTCGACTCAATTTCCATTCCGCTTAAAAGTTTTAGCCGCGAGTATCTTAGAATCATTAACTTTGGTTCAACTTGGTTTGGATACCAGTCTATGTTTTCGTAGCACTGACCTCCTGCAAGTTCTAATATTAACTTTGTTGCGCGTTCGATAGCTACCTCTGTTAATTTCGGATGAATAAATTTGTCATAACGGGAAACTGTTTCATTTAAAATTTTAAGCTGTCTGGAATTTTTTCTTATGACTACTTGATTATAATTTCCTGCGTCCAAAATAATGTTTGTTGTTGAACTGTCTATGCCCGTTTCTTTTCCGCCGACGATACCTCCTATTACTGTGGCAACGTCGTTTTGCGTCAAAACAAAATTGTTTTCAGTAAGTTCAACCTCATCTCCTAAAAGTGTTAAAACTTTTTCGCCTTGTTTTGCTTTTCTAATTACAATTTCTTGAGCTCTCATTTTAGACAAGTCCTGAGCGTGCATAGGTTGGCCGAGTTCTACCATTACATAATTTGTAATATCAACAATGTTATTAATCGATGGAATCCCGTATGCCTCGAGTCTGTTTTTAAGCCAAGCTGGAGAATTTCCCACTTTTATACCCCTAAATACTCTGGTGTTAAATCTATTTACCATATCGGGACAATCTACTTTTATTTTTACAATCTGTTCCTTAGATGGTTTAAGTAATTCCGTTTTATTTAATTCGGGGTTAATAAGTTCGATTCCTTCGAAAGCTGCCAAGTCACGCGCGCAACCGAGTATCGATAACCAGTCAGATCTGTCCATCCTATGTTCTAATTCCAAAATATCTGATTTGTATGCTCCGTTTTCATACTGCTCGATTGGTTTATCAAGCATAAGACCCAGTGAGGTAAAAGATGCCGCCAGATCTTTTGAAGATTTATGCGTTTTTATGTATTCAGTTAGCCATTCAACCGGTATTCTCATTCGTATATGATTCCTTCCCCGTACAACTTTCTAATATCATCTATTCCAAATTTAGTCATTACAAGCCTGTCTAACCCCATACCAAAAGCGTACCCGGTGTATTCCTCGGGGTCGATGCCACACATTTTTAAAGTGTTGTAGTGAATCATTCCGGATCCCAAAACTTCAATATACCCGCGATATTTGCAAGTCGGGCAGCCTTTTCCTTCGCAGAACTTACATCTGATATCAGCTCCCATGCCCGGAGTTACTTCTGGATAGTATTTATATCTAAACCTGATATTTACGTCGTTGCCAAATAAATGCTGAAGAAGCAGCGTTAAAGTTCCTTTTAAATGCTGAATATTAATGCCTTTATCTACCACTACGCCTTGATACTGGTGAAAAAAGCTCATATTTGTTCGATTAGCTGTTTCGTTTCTGAATGATTTTCCCGGGAACGCAACTCTGATCGGTGGTTTGTAGTTGGTTAAAACTCTGGACTCAATAGATGAGGTGTGTGTTCTTAATAAAATATCGGGGTCTCTGATAAAAAGTGAGTCTTGAAGATCAGTAGCGGGATGGCCTTCAGGTAGGTTTAATATTCTAAAGTTAAATTCCACGTTTTCTATTTCAGGGCCTTCGACAATGGAAAAGCCATAATATCTAAAAAATTCGTTCATTTCCCTAATTACTTGAGTCGTTGGATGAAGCATACCCGTTGGTGCGGGTACTTCGGGATAAGTCAGGTCTATCATCGGATCGTCTAACTCAGCGTTTGCAAGTTGAACTTTTTTATCTTCAATTCTCTGTTTTAGTTCTTCTTGAAAATTGTTAATCAAAGGTCCGAATTCTTTTTTCTCGTCAAGTGACAGTGAGGGGATTTCTTTAAAAAGAGAGGTAATTTCGCCCTGAGTTTTTGAGAAGTACTTTAGATATAAGTTATTAAGGGAGTTTTCGCTATCGGCCTGGTTTAAAAGGTTTTCGAATTGAGCTCTAAGTTCGGTTATCTTTGCCAACAAATCATTCATCAATATTGATTTTAAACGGTTTTAGCTATTATTTAAAGCCGTTTGTTCTTTGCTTGTTACTTGGATATAAATGATTTTACGGAATTTACTACCTGATCAAAGGCTTTAGGGTCGTTTATTGCCATTTCAGACAAGGTTTTACGGTTTAGATTAATATTTGCCTTTTTAAGGTTGTTGATAAATAAGCTGTAGTTTATATTGTGGTTGGTTAAAGCGCCGTTTAATCTTACAATCCACAATCTTCTTAAATTGCGTTTTTTTTCTTTGCGCCCTTTAAAGGCATGCTCTCCGGCTCTAATAACTGCTTCATGGGCTCTTCTAAAGAGCTTACTGCGCGTCATTCTATAGCCTTTTGCAAGCTTAATGAATTTTTTGTGTCTTTCTCTGGCTTTTACGCCTCTTTTTATTCTTGGCATATATTTAGTAAGTTATTTTACACCTTTTGACTTAACACCAAGGAGTCTTTTCATGGCTTTTCTCTGACCCATTCCCGTTTGTATTAGTCTCTGGTTTTTTCTAAATTTTTTGTCTGCAGACCACTTAGATTTCAAATGTCCTATTCTGGTCTGTTTTTTCAAGATCTTGCCTTTGCTTGTTATCTTTATTCTTTTTGTAAGTGTTTTTCTTGTTTTAAGTTTTGGCATATACTTCCTACTTTTTATCTTGGGGTGAAGACAACAAATATTGTTCCACCAAGTCTTTTTACATCTGCCTCGGGCTTTGCTACCTCAGAAAGTTCTTCAACTATCCTGTTTAACTTTTCAAAAGCAAGTTCCGGGTAAAGATTTGCTCTACCTTTGAGAACGACGCTTATTTTAACTCTATTTCCGTCATTAATAAAGCCTTTTGATCTTTCAATGTGTCGTTTTATATCCCCTTCTCCTGTTGTTGGTCCAAATCTAAGCTCTTTTAGCTCACTTTTTTTGCCTTTGGAGCCTGATTTTTTCTTTTTTTCTTCGTATAAAAACTTAGAAAACTCTAAAATCTTTGCTACCGGAGGTTCGGAATTTGGCGCAATAAGTACTAAATCCAATTCCCTTTCTCTCGCAATCCTTACAGCTTCGTCTTTTGTTATAACTCCAAGGTTTTCACCCTCATCGGTGATAACCCTTAATTTCGGGGCTTTAATCTTTTCGTTTATATAGTAATACTTGTAGCTAATAGTTATAACCTCCTGAACTTGACTAAATTACCACAATTCTAGGCTTCTGGTCAAATTAATTCTTTTTGCTTTATCAACAAATTCGTCAAAACCCATGCCGTTATAGTTTTCTCCTGATCTTAGTCTTATGCTTACCTGCTCGTTTTGCGCTTCCCTATCCCCCACTATCAGCATATACGGGATTTTTTGCATCTGAGCGTCTCTTATTTTTGATTGCATTGTGTCTGTTTTATCATTTATTTCAAGTCTTAAACCCTCTTTTTTAAGTTTCGAAGCTAGTTTCTTGGCGTATTCAATGTGTTTATCCGAAATCGGGATAATTTCTATTTGAATCGGTGAGAGCCAAACAGGCAAAGCTCCGCCGAAATGCTCCAGTGCAATCATCATAAATCTTTCCGGAGAGCCAATAATAGCTCTATGGAGCATTATCGGCCTGTGCATTTGGCCGTCTTGTCCTACATACTCCAAGTTAAATCTCTCTGGCATCACATAGTCAATCTGAACCGTTGAAAGCTGCCATTCCCTACCTAACGCATCCGTTGCCATCAAATCCATCTTAGGGGCGTAAAATGCCGCTTCTCCGGGCCCATCGTAATAGTCAATCTTATTTCTCTTCATAATTTCTACTGCCCATTCCTCGACTTTATCCCAAATTTCAGGATGTCCCAGGTATTTATCTTTGTTTTCCGGATCTCTGGTCGATAGTCTGTATCTGTATTTAAACTTAAAAGTATCCATTATTTCCTTAGTCATCGAAAGAGCTTTATCAATTTCTTCGTCAACCGGGTCTTCTCGGCAAAAAATATGGCAGTCGTCCTGTGAGAATGACCTCACCCTCGCTAAACCGGATAATTCTCCCGGTTTCTCGTCACGGTAAAGCATAGCAAAGTCCGTGTACCTTAAGGGTAAATCTCTATAGCTTCTCGGTTGGCTAGTATAAATCTGAGTGTGTTGGGGGCAATTCATTGGTTTTAAATAGAATTCCTCTTCCGAGTAGTGAGAAAACACTCTAAACATATCGTCTTTATACTTTTCGTAATGGCCCGAGGTTTTAAATAGCTCTGCCTTTGCAACTTGAGGAGTCCAAACTTGCTGATAATCCTGTTTTACTTGAATTTCTTCAACATATTCATTAAGAAGACGCCTTATTGTCGCGCCCTTAGGTGTATATAAAGGAAATCCGCTCCCGATCAGATCCGAGAATGTGAACAAATCAAGCTCTTTACCAAGTTTTCTGTGATCACGTTTTTTAGCTTCTTCAAGTCGTTGTATATAGTCATCAAGTTTATCCTGCGAGTCAAAAGCGGTTGCGTAGATTCTTTGAAGCATTTTATTCTTTTCATCACCTTTCCAATACGCTCCCGCAAGACTTAAAAGTTTAAAAGCCTTAATCTCACCCGTACTATTTACGTGAGGACCCGCGCATAAATCCTGGTCAAAGTATTTATCTTCTGGTTTCCCTATTGTATAGATTGTGAAATTCTCGTTACGGTTTTCAATTTCATCAAGCCAAGCTACCTTGTACTCGTTATGGGAAAATATTTTTTTAGCTTCTTTTAACGTAACCTCAGTTTTTGTGATTGGTAGATCTGCTTTAACAATTTCGGCCATCACAGCCTCAATTTTTGGAAAATCGTCGGGGGTGATGCTTTCATTCAAGTCGAAATCAAAATAGAAACCTTCCTCAATTGGAGGTCCCATAACCTTTTTAAGTGAGGGGTATAAAACCTGCATCGCTGTGTGAAGAACATGTTCCGCGCTATGGCGTAGGGGCATTAAGGGATCGTCTTTCAATTCGCCCTTTATTTTACTTACCTTCGCCTTTATATTTTTTGCTTCTTTTTCCTTAGACATATATTTATTATAGACCTTTCTTTATTGTATTAATCTTATTTTTACTTGTAAATGACGAGAAATTATTGGATTTAAAAACTAAAATGTTACCCCGGAAGGGGTGGTTGTAGTTAAGTTATTTAATACAGAGTTTATTACGGTAATCACAGTTTATTTATATTTAGTTTAATGGAAAAAGTCAATAAAAGTTTGGAGGAACAAATTTTTGGAGAAGCAAAAATTTGTATGGGTAAATTTTTGTAGGTCCCACACGTCACATCAAATCTCGGCTAATTCAAATTTCGAATTGCTTTGGTTTGTGTGGCGTGTGGGCCGAAAAATCAGTTGTCAGTTGAGGGGGCGCACCAGGTGCCGTTATACATTGGTACCCAGCCCGCCTTTCCGTCTTTGTTCAATATTCGAACCCAAGAGTCCCCGTTCCCATCTGTGGTTGTGACACCAAATTCCGGATGAGCAGAGACACGGTAGATCCCCATTAATGCAATATATCGAGTATTGGTTTTTGATGCAGGTGCAGTTGGATCGTAAAGAGCAGTAAATCCCGGCTCCGGCACAAACCAATATCCGTCTACATTGCCGTCACTCTTTTCAAGCAAGATTTTATTGCAGTCTCCTGGGACTTTTTCAAGTTCAGATTCGTTTTCTGCAACTTCCATCTCACTTAATCGGAGAAGATCCTCGCCGGCAACTTTCTGGAGTTCCGGGCTATTGCTGATGTCCAACTCCCCGCTTAATGCTCGTTGTCCTATACTCTGTGTTTGGGTCTCAGAAGTTGGCGAGCATCCAGTAAGAAAAATTACTACTAAACTGATGATAACGAGCCATTTCGTTGTATTCATGATCATTCTCCTTGATTAATATGTCTGATTTTGACAACTTCCGTAATTATACCCCTATACTATAGGTCGGTCAACCCAATACTGTATAATAAACACGTGATATTAGTTATAGATAAGCCAAAAAACTGGACTAGCTTTGATGTTGTTGCGAAGCTAAAAGGTCAGCTAAAGGTTAAAAAGATAGGCCATTCGGGCACTTTAGACCCTTTGGCGACGGGTGTTTTGGTAGTATTAACCGACGAAGACACCAAAAAACAGGATCAGATAATGAAAAACGACAAAGAATACGTTGCCGAGGTAAGTTTTAATTTGTACTCCCCTACTCTTGACCTTGAGCAAATTCCACAAAAGAGCGAATCATTGATAACTCTCGCAGAGTTAAAAAACAAGTTACCTTTAGCATTACCAAATTATTTAGGAGAAATAGTTCAGGAAATCCCAATGTATTCCGCAAAAAAAGTAAACGGAAAACCTCTTTACAAAATTGCGCGACAAAACCCTCTTGGAACCGAGCAAAATATAAAACCGTTCACAAAATTAATTACGATTTATGAGATTGAAATATTGGATTACTTTGAAAAGCAATTAGAATCATCAGACGGAACTTATCTATCCCCAACTGTAAAAATAAAAGTAAGATGTACCTCAGGTACATACATTAGAACTTTAGCAAAAGATTTGGGAGAAACTTTAGGTACAAAAGCGGTTTTGAGTGACCTAATACGAACGCGTGTCGGAGAATATAATCTAGAATCCGCTAAAACTTTAATTCCTCTTTCTTAACATCAAATTCGATTATATTAAAAAACTTTGATGATTTTGCAATCATAAATAAAATATCTACAGTAGCCATAAATATTAACATTGCGATAGTTGCATAAAATTGAAAAAGACCGAATACTAAAATTGCCATAAG
>CAZHAM010000015.1:0-13461 GCA_964530415.1 uncultured Candidatus Saccharibacteria bacterium
TTGGAGCGGGTGACGGGGTTCGAACCCGCGATCTTCTCCTTGGGAAGGAGACGCTCTACCACTAAGCCACACCCGCAAACTGAAAATATATTATCACAAAACCAAATCCAAAGATGTATAATTTCATCTCAATGATTAAATGGATTATAGTAAAACATTCTGAGATACTTTTTATACTAGTACTCACGCTAATTTCCACATTTTTCTATTTTTATAAACTCGATTACGCGTATTTTTTTACAGATGAAATATTGTATGTAAATACCGGAATAGAGCACTTAAGTGGTGAGTACAACAATGTTTTACAGGCACCGCTTCTTGGAAAATATATTGCAGGGATAGCAGGATTAATTAATGAGGATAACGTAAACATTTTAAGAGCGCCGTTTGCACTTTTGGGGGTGTTGAGCGTACTTCTGGTATACAAAATCCTATCGGACCACGAAGGTAAAATCTGGGGTTTTTTTGGAGGAATTTTATATTTATCAAGTCCTTTATTGTACTCATCAACACGAATGGTGATGCTGGAATCTCCAATGCATTTTTTGTGGTTATTGGCACATTTATTTTTGTTAAAAGCCCTAGTTGAACCTAAAAAATTAATTAATTACATTCTTGCAGGTTTCTTTATTGGATTTGGTGTCGCGACAAAATATCCGACTCTGGTTTTTTACCCATTTATACTAATTTTATATTTTGTAATTAGGAAAAGCGGAAAAGATCTATTCCCATTTAAAAACTTAGTGAGTATCTACTTATCGTCTTTTGTTGGTTTCGGAATTGTATATTCACATTTTGTATATTCAACTGGACTTAGCGGAATTAAACTCTTTATAAAAGATAATCTGCAGACTTTTACTAAATTTGGAATTGAAGGCAAGCCGCATGTAATAGATGGGAAGTTATATTCAAAATCTCCTTGGTGGACAAACATATATTTTTATTTTGAGAATAACAATTTTTACAAAGTATTTTTAACTTTTTGGTCTGCGATATCAGCATTTTTACACAAAAGCTTTTTATCGTTTTACTTTGGTTTATTTGGACTTTTAACTTTGATATTTATGCAAACTTTAGATGTTAAGAGTGCTAGATATATGTCGAGTGTTGAATTATCGATGATATTTTTAGTAGTAATTTTTATAAAACACCTTTACTCGTATAAAGATAAACTTATCTCGATTTTATTAACAATTTTTATTGCGGTCATTCTTATACAAGACTTCGGACAAATAATTAACCAAAAACCAACTGAATATAACGCCCTTTTTATGTATTTGGGAAAAATGACAAGTAATTTTACTGACAGCAATAAAATATACATTTATGGTTCCTCCAGAAGTACAAAATGGTATTCAAAAGAAATTGCCGATGAGATTTTAGAGTCGGACAGAGATCTTGATGCTATGTGCAGTGAGTTTAAAAACTACACGATCTTCATATTTGATTTATCAGATTTACCAAGAAATCCAACAAATAAATTAATAAGTTACGTGCAAGAAAATCGCGAAATGTTCACATTTGAAAGAAAGTTTGGGTTTGATATTTACAAATTAATTCCCGGATTTAATCCCGTCTTTGAGTGTCGTGATCAAATAATAGTAAAGTAATGAAGGAGGCTCCTCTAAAGAGAAGCCCCCATCCTGTTGAAATCGATCTCGAGCTCAACAAACTTACCTTTTTACACGAGAATATAAAAAGTTTACGGCAGAGTTAGAACCTGACCTGTCATAATGAGAGCTTGTTGTCCGTTAGCTAAAAATCCAACTGATCCCTTATTAGCTTCTAAAATTTTTGTCCAATCTGCTCCGTTTCCATAAACACCTTCTGCAATTTCCCACAATGTGTCGCCTGCTTTAACTGTGTACGATCCTGATTTAATTTCACCTTGGCTATAGTCGTTTGCTGTCCAAAATGCTTGCTGTGAATCCACGGTTTCAACTTTTGAAGTATCTTCTTTTGTTGCACCGGTAGCTGGTGACTTAGAGGTATCGTTTTGGTCTTTTTCATCCTTTGCGCCTTCTCCGTTTAGATCTCCGAACGCTTCCTCTTCTTCTGCACTGCCTACACCCCCTGATCTTTCTTGCTGATTTATGGTTTCTGTTGTTGTTTCGGGATTGTTAAAGTATTTATATGCTGCGAATACAAGGGCTAAGATAAATAATCCGCCGATAATTAATGCCAATCCGTCTTTTGAGTTTTCCTGTTGTGTTCCTTCTGTCATTTTTGAGTAATACACCCCCGTTCTCAATAAATTTTATTTGGTGCTACAACACCAATGGGCAGATTGATGACTTAATAATATTGCAATAAATTCATGGCGAGACCGACGGGACTCGAACCCGCGACCTCCGCCGTGACAGGGCGGCGCTCTAACCAACTGAGCTACGGTCCCACGCTTCTAAAGCAACTGAAAGTATAACCAATTTATCGCAATTAGGCCATAAGTGCAATATTACGCTTAGGTGATAAAATTTTTATATGGAAAACAATTACCGCCTAACAAACAAGGAAGTTGTCGCAATACTAAAGGAGGTATTGGCTGCTATGGAGGTAAAAAACGTTAACATTTTTAAGATTAGAGCTTACCAAAACGCTATTGCAGTAATAGATAACCTTTCAAACTCAGTTTATGATATTTGGGAAAACAAACGTTTAGACGAGATTCCGTCGGTTGGTACAGCTTTAGCCCAACATTTAAACGATTTGTTCACAAGCGGAACCTCAAAAGAGTTTGAACAGGTAAAATTCGGACTTCCTGAAGGAATGTTTAGTTTAATCGGTATTCGCGGAATCGGTGCAAAAAAGGCTTTTAAGCTTGCTCATGCCTTTAAACTTGTTAATCGTGAAAAAGCTATTGAAGATATCAAAGAGCGCGCCTTAAAGGGAGAAATCAAGGTGTTAGATGGTTTTGGCGAGAAGTCCGAAAAAGACATATTAGAAGCCATTGAACAGATGAAGATGACTAAAAATGAAAAACCCCGAACTTTACTGGTTATTGCCGAGCAAGTTGTCGAACGAGTACTCGAGCATATGCATAAATGCGATCAGGTTCTTAAAATCGACGCATTGGGCTCGTTTCGAAGACGCAACCCCACAATTGGAGACTTAGACTTTGTTGTCGCTACAAACGATCCAGAAAAGGTTATGAGTCATTTCTTAGCTTTTGACGAAGTTTCAGAAGTATTGGTAAAAGGAGACAAAAAGGTTGCTGTTGTTTTAAAAAACGATATGCAGGCTGATTTAAGGGTTTCTGCGCCCCAAGCTTACGGCGCGATGCTTCAGTACAATACGGGCTCGAAACAACACAATATAGTTTTAAGAACTTACGCCCTCGACAAAGGCATGTCTTTAAACGAGTATGGTATTAAAATAAACGGTGAAAACAAAGAATTCGCCACCGAAGAAGCATTTTATAAAAAACTTGGCCTTCCTCCGATACCTCCGGAGTTGAGACACGGTGCAAACGAAGTTGAATTAGCGTCAAAAAACAAACTTCCTAAACTGATTGAATTAAAAGATATAAAAGGCGATTGTCACACTCATACAACTGACTCGGATGGTGAAAATACTATGGAAGAAATGCTGACTATGGCTTCAAAATTAAAATACGAATATTATGGCATTTCAGACCACGCGCCAAGCATTATAAATAGGGGAGAAGAGGAAGTAGCCCAGATATTAGTTGAAAAAAGAAAGCGAATCGATTCCTTTAATAAAACTCACCCAAACATAAAAGTTTTCTTTGGCTACGAAGTAAACATCTTAGCTGAAGCAAAATTAGCTCTTCCAGACGAGTATTTAAAAATGTTGGATTATGTTGTAGCTTCAATCCACACCTCTTTTACTCAAGACCGAGACCAAGTAACAAAAAGACTTGTAAACGCGCTTGAAAACCCATACGTAAATATTATCGGACACCCAGCAGGCGGACTTTTAAACGAACGCGACCCCATTGATCCTGACTGGAACAAAGTTTTTGATGCCGCTAAAGCCAATAACAAAATTTTAGAGATAAATGCGCAGCCAAATCGTTTAGATCTTAGCTATGATTTGGTTGCCGAAGCAATTAAAAGGGGCATTAAAATAATTATTAATTCAGATGCGCATTCGATAAACCAACTACTCAATATAAAGTACGGAATAGACGTGGCGCGCAGAGGAGGTTGCGAAGCTAAAGACGTAATAAACACATATTCGTTTGAGGATTTTAAAAAAGCCGTTTCTTTGCGTAACTGGTAAACCGTATTGCATCAACGAAATTTTAGCGTAATATCAAAATAGTAATTTAAAAGGAGGTCTATGTCTTTACCAATAATCTTACTTATAATCTTAATTGCCGCAGGCGTTTGGCTTGCAGGTATTTATAACAAGTTAGCGTCCCTAAAAGTAAAAATTTCAGAAGCTTGGAGTCAAATCGATGTTCAGCTTAAAAGAAGAGCTGATTTAATCCCAAATTTGGTCGAAAGTGTAAAAGCTTACGCATCACACGAAAAAGAAGTTTTTGACAACGTTACAAGAGCTCGATCCGCTTTACTAAGTTCTAAGAATCCAAATGAAGCCGGTGCTGCCGACAATATGCTAACAGGAGCCTTAAAGACCCTATTTGCAGTCGCAGAAGCTTACCCGGAATTGAAAGCACAAGAGGGATTTATTAACTTGCAAAAGGAATTAAGTGATACAGAAGACAAGGTTGCTTATTCAAGACAGTTTTACAATACTGTTGTAAGACAGTTTAACGAGTTAATTGTCGTGTTCCCGTCCAATTTAGTGGCAGGAATGTTTGGTTTTACAAAGCAGGAGTTCTTTGAAGCAGATGAAAAAGAACGCGAAGCTGTAAAAGTCGACTTTAATAAGTAATAGTTAAAATTTGCATAAGTTTGGTTGTGTTAAAATCACCCTATGCCAAACATATACCAAAATATTAGTAAAAATAAACAGGAAACAGTTGTTATTATGGTGTTGTTTGTGGCTATAGTAAGCTTTTTGGGCTGGTTTGTCGGCGAGTTTTACTTTGACGGTTCAGGAACTTTTTTTATAGGCCTTGCGCTTATTTTCTCAGGTATTTCTGCATTTATTTCGTACTATAACTCGGATAAAATGGTTTTAGCTTTATCTGGTGCGGTTGAACTTGATCCTGAGCAAAACAGAGACCTTTATCACGTGGTGGAAAACGTTTGTATCGCAGCAGGTCTTCCCTTGCCTAAAATTTATATTATTGAGGACTCTGCTATGAACGCCTTTGCAACAGGCAGAGATCCCGAACACAGTGTAATTTGTTTCACAACCGGCATGATTTCGAGCTTGGAAAAAAGGGAACTAGAGGGTGTTACAGCTCACGAACTCTCACATATTGGCAATTATGATATTAGATTAATGTCCATCGTAAGTGTTTTGGTAGGAACCGTAACTTTGTTAGCAGACTGGTTCACAAGAGGCATGTTTTACGGAAAAAGAAGCCGAAGCAACAATTCAAGCGAACTTTCAGGAATAATTTTGATTTTTGGGCTAATTTTTATGATCTTAAGCCCTATAATCGCTACTTTTATCAAATTAGCTGTTAGCAGAAACCGTGAGTATTTAGCTGATTCTTCTGCAGCGTTAATAACAAGGTATCCCGCAGGTTTAGCGAGTGCGTTGCGAAAACTTTCGCAGGACCAAGAAATTCTTGAAGCTGCAAACGGCGCCACAGCTCATTTGTACATCTCAAATCCTTTAAGGTCAGATCTTTCGGGAAAAATTGCACAACTTTTTAATACACACCCTCCTATAGAAGAGCGTATCAGAAGGCTCGAATCTATGTAAGGTATTTAAAAAATGCTATCATCAAAAAGAAAAAAGTATGTCTACGATTTCAATAGAAGAAGTAAATAAAATAGCTAAACTATCAAAACTCGATCTCGGAGACCAAGTTGAAAAATTTTCTGAACTTTTAAGCGACACTTTAAACTACATACAAGTCTTAGGAGAATTAGACACCGAAAATGTTCCCGAAACTTACCAGGTAACAGGTTTAAGCAATGTTTACCAAAAATCACAAAACAAATCGTTAGATAAGGAAGATTCGCTTAAAAACGCAAGTCACCGTGTAAAAGATTTATTTGGAACCTCGGCGGTTTTTGATAGGGAATAGAAAAATGGCTAATCTCAACGAACTCTCATTAACACAAGCTCTAACCGGTTTAAAAAATCGAGAATTTTCCTCTACCGAGTTAACAACCGCTTGTTTAAATCGAATAAAAAAACTTGACGATAAAATTAAAGCTTTTGTTACGATCACTGAAGAACTCGCATTGGTATCAGCCAAAAAAGCTGATGATTTAATTCAAAAAGAAGGCGCGCAGATTTTTAATCAAAATCCGTTATTGGGAATTCCTTTTGCATTAAAAGATAACCACAGCACAAAAGGAATATTAACAACCGCTTCGTCAAAAATGTTAGATAATTATTTCCCGCCGTTTGACGCAACAGTTACAAAAAAATTACTCGAGGCAGGAGCGGTGCTTCTTGGAAAGACTAATATGGACGCTTTTGCACACGGGTCGTCAACAGAAACTTCAGACTTTTTTCCAACTTACAATCCTTGGGATACAAAAAAAGTCCCGGGGGGATCATCGGGAGGCTCTGCAGCAGCAGTTTCTGCAGATATGTGTATTTTTGCTATGGGCAGCGAAACCGCTGGAAGTGTACGCGGCCCCGCAGCTTGGTGCGGCATTACAGGTCTAAAACCTTCGTACGGAAGAGTGAGCAGATACGGTGTCGTCGCTATGGCGTCATCTACTGATCAGCCAGGTCCTCTAACAAAAAATGTGGAAGATGCCGCCTACATTTTAAAAATTGTTGCCGGAGTCGATCCTTTGGACGCGACAACTTCGCCAAAAGAAGTAGATGATTATTTTGAAAAAATCGGAAACTCAAGTTTAAAAGGTTTAAAAGTTGGAGTGCCTAAATCATATTTTGAAATTGAACTTGAGCCCGGAGTAAAAAAGGCCACTGAAGATGCAATCGCACTATTAAAAGAAAACGGAGCCGAATTAATAGATGTGGATCTTTTAAGCCCCAAATATTCAATCGCGGTGTACACAATATTACAAAGATCCGAAGTCTCATCCAATTTATCGAGACTAGACGGAATTAGATACGGCAGAGACAGATCTAACTTTGGGTTTGAAGCCAAAAAAAGAATAATGCTTGGAACTTACACTTTAAGCGAGGGCTACTACGACGCTTATTATTCCAAAGCACAAAAAGTGAGAACTTTAATTGTTGAGGATTTTAAAAAAGCGTTTGAAAAAGTAGATGTTATTGTCGGCCCATCAATGCCGTGTACAGCATTAAAACTTGGAGAAAGTGCAAATTCCTCAATGTTTGGTGAATTAATGGATGTTTTAACAGAACCCGGAGCAATAGCAGGTTTAGCAGGACTCTCCGTGCCGTGCGGATTTTCAAACAATATGCCTGTAGGCTTTCAATTTATGTCCGGAATGGGTGATGAACTAAAAGTGCTTCAAGCAGGTTATAATTATCAGAGAGTATCAAATTTTCATAATGAAAGGCCAAACTTAGATGAATAAGGGATTCCTTACCGCAGTTATGATGATCATAGTGGTAGTCATTGCAATTGCGCTTGGCAATGTATTTTTGAAATACATTCTCGGGATCGATCTTGATAAAGTACCAGACGGCGCATTGGCTTTTTTTCACGCTTTAATGATAGCCGGAGTAGCTTATCTGGGCATCAAACTTTTTGGGAGTAAGTAAATATGTTTAATATTTTTGATTTATTTGGGTTGGGGGCAACACAGAGATATTCTGTGTCTTCAGCTACGGCCGAAAAAATTCAAAAAGATTGGCAGTATATTAAAACTTTGACTGACGGAGGAACTCCGGCTCAGCTAAAACAAGCATTGATAACCGCAGACCGCTCTTTAGACACAGCTTTAAAAGATTTTGCAAACGGGGAGACTATGGGCGAAAGATTAAAAGATGTCTCAAAAAAATTTGATAACGACGTTTACAATAAAATTTGGCAGGCTCATAAAGTAAGAAACAGCTTGGTTCACGAATCCAATTTTGAACCTCCTCACTTTATGTTGATTCAAAATATCGAAATATTTCGCAAAGCCTTATTATCTTTAGGAGTTAAAATATGAAAGAAGTAGTTTTAATAACAGGCGGATCAGACGGATTAGGTTTAGAGATTTCAAAAAAACTTTGTGGAGAATTTACGGTTGTTGCACTTTCTAACAAAAAAGAGTCATTAGATAATTTAAAAACTAAAATTGAATGCGAAACCGAATTTTGCGATGTAACAGATCCAGCGCATATTGAGCAGATTTTAAATATTGTTATAGAAAAGTACGGAAGAATCGATTATCTGATAAATAATGCTGGTGTGTGGGTTGGCGGAGAGCTTACGCAAAATACTTACGATCAAATATCCGCAGTTATCGCTATAAATGTTGTAGGTACAATAAATATGACAAAGGCAGTTTTACCTCATTTTATTAAAAACAAGAGCGGTAAAGTGATTAATATTATTTCAACAAACGGAATTGAAACAAAACCAGAAAGAAGTGTTTACTGTGCAAGTAAGTGGGCGATAACTGGTTTTACCGGAAGTCTGAGAAAAGAACTGCAAAAATACGGAATCTCGGTAATCGGAATTAATCCCGGTCTTATGAGAACAAATTTGCACACATCCGCCGGAGTTGAGCGCGACATGACTAATGCAATGGAAGTTTCGGAAGTAGCAATTATTGTCGAATTTGTGCTTAAACAAAAAAATATATCAATAGAGCAGATTACTTTTAGGTCTATCGAGGCTGAAATATTTTAAGTTAACTTATGGAATATAAATTAGTTTTAGGTTTAGAAATTCATATTCAACCCAAAACAAGTACGAAAATGTTTTGTGGCTGCGGTGCTGACATATGGGGTGCCGATCCAAACACTCATACTTGTCCCGTTTGTCTTGGTCTTCCAGGCGCTCTTCCTGTTCCAAATTATGAAGCTGTGGAGAAAACCCAAACTTTGGGATTGGCCTTAGATTGTGAATTAAATGAAAATTCGAGATTTGATAGAAAACATTATTTTTATCCTGATTTACCAAAAGGATATCAAATCAGCCAGTATAAAAAACCTTTTTGTGAGTACGGAAAATTAGTTTTGGATTCCGGCTTCGAAGTAACAATTGACAGAATTCATTTAGAAGAAGACACTGCAAAATCTTTTCACGAAAACGGCCAAACTTTAATCGATTTTAATAAATCCGGAATGCCTTTAATTGAGATAGTTACCTCACCTTGTTTTAGAAGTGTTGCCGATGCTGTTGAATATTCCAAGCAAATAAGAACTATTGCACGTTTACTTAACATAAGTGAGGCGGATATGGAAAAAGGGCAAATGAGAATTGAGCCAAATATTTCATTAAGAACAGCTGAAATGGAACAAAACGATGAGCTGCCGGATTATAAAGTTGAAATAAAAAATATTAATTCCTTTAAATTTATGGAAAAAGCTGTTTTGGCAGAAATCGAAAGACAAACCATAGCATTAGATAACGGAGTAAAATTAACGCAAGAAAATAGGGGATACGATGAAGCTAAAAATATAACGGTCCCACAAAGATCAAAAGAAGAAGCAAAAGATTACCGATATTTTCCAGAGCCCGATATTCCGCCGATGGTGTTTGCTAAAAAGTATTTTGACGAACTTAAATCGAAACTTCCGGAACTTCCGAATAAAACAAAAACTAGATTAGTAAGCGAGTACGGCTTGGACAAAGAATCCGTAAGAGTACTTGTAGATAATCTTGGGAATCAGTACGTATTGAAATTAGACGAAATGATTAAATTTGGTTTAGATCCAAAAAAATCACTCAACACACTTTTAAATAAAAAAGAAACTGTTAATTTAGATATTGAAGAAATTAAAAACTCACTTAACACCGACTCAGGCACAATGACAGACACAGAGGAAATTTCAAAAATTGTTACAAAAGTTATTAGTTTGAATTCAAAAGCAGTTGAAGATTATAAAAATGGCAAATCAGCATCACTTGAGTTTTTACTCGGAATGGTAATGAGGGAATCAAAAGGTAAAGCGAATGCGGATACTGTTAGAAAACTCTTAATTGAGTTAATATAAATCCAAGGCAGTGTTATGGAGTTTAAATTCGATCTCAAAGATCCAAAGTACGAATATATTACTGATATTGACGGTTTGAATAGAGCCGTCGAAATTCTTGAAAAACAGCGTGTTATAGCAGTTGATGTTGAAAGTACCTCATTAGACCCTTTTACAGGAACTTTACTCATGATTCAGATTAGCTCAGAAGACACCTGTTACGTTTTTGACACCCGTAGTCAAAATTTAGGCGAGATAGAAAGATTTAAGAACTTATTGGAGAATTCATCGATAGTTAAGCTTTTACACAACGGTAAATTTGATTATAAATTTATTAAAACAAAAACTAAGATCGAAGTGGTAAATATTTTTGACACAATGCTTGCCGAACTTGTTTTAACAGCTGGTTTGGGAGGAAGATACTTTAAACTTACCGATCTTGCAAAACAATACTGTGATATTGATCTGGATAAAGCTATAAGATCCTCGTTTTACAATATGTCCCCCAACTCAAGATTTACCGAAGAGCAATTAAAATACGGTGCTTTAGATACTTTGGTATTATTTCCCATTTTCGAAGAGCAATTAAAAAGATTGCAAAAGGAAAATTTATTAGATATAGCAAAACTTGAATTTGCCACAACCCGTGCTGTTGGCAATATGGAGTTGACGGGAATCTATTTAGACAAAGAGAAATGGAGGAATATACTAGTCGATTTAGCCATTAAGCGAGATGCATATTTGAAGGAATTTCAGGACGCGGTGAGGCCTATGTTTAATATTTCAACCACAGACTTATTTGGAAATATAACTGATGCAATAAACATTAACAGCCAAGTTCAATTAATGGATCTTTTTAACAATAAATTAAAACTAAATTTGCCTTCAACGGGAGATGCCATTTTAAATAATGTTTCCCACCCGGTTGCCAAAATGTTAAGAAACTATAGGAAATATGAAAAATTATTATCAGCTTTTGGCGAAGGTCTGTTAGAAAAAATTAATCCAGTAACAGGTAGGCTCCACCCAGAATTTAACCAGCTGGGCACTGCAACAGGAAGATTTTCTTGCAACAACCCGAACCTTCAGCAAATACCTAGAAATTCAAAAGAAGCGCCTTTTAGAACCTGCTTCAACCCCAGGCCAGGCTATAAACTTGTTACTGCCGACTACTCCTCATTTGAAATGCGCATCCTAGCCGAACTTTCTCAGGACGCAAAAATGGTAAAAGCACTGAATGAAGGATTAGACATTCACTCATATACAGCTTCACTGATGTTTAACAAAGAATATTCTGCAGACTTTAAAAGTAAGTACCCTGATTTAAGGCAGATTGCAAAACCTATCGGCTTTGGTTTGATGTACGGAATGGGATCTATGGGTTTAGCAAACTCGCTAGAGATGGAAGGCGTTTCAGTTACAAAAGAAGTAGCACAGGATTATATGGATAAATATTTTGCAAGTTATCCAAGTGTTAAAAAGTATTTGGATAGTATGGCCGATAGCGCAGTAAAAAAAGGATACAGCAAAACTCCCGCAGGTAGAAAACGTTGGTATCATAAACCCGAAAAAGACGATCCCGAATTTAAACGTAAAGTTAGTCAAATTCAAAGAGAAGCAAAAAACCATCCAATTCAAGGTACAAATGCCGATGCGATTAAATATGCCTTGGTTTATTTAAATGACCGAATGAAAAGAGAAAAAATTGACGGTGGAATTATATTAACTGTTCACGACGAAATAGTTTCTGAAATCAGAGAAGATCAAGCTGAAAATTGGGCTCAAGTTCAATCGGATGAAATGGTAAGAGCCGCCAAACTTTTTATAAAAACTGTGGGTGTTAAATCCGATCCTTTTGTGGGAGATGTCTGGGAGCACTAATATTTATTAGTGTGGACATCTCGACCTTCGTTAGAATATTCGCCGGCGCTTTGGCTTGAACTCTCCGCGCTTATGCACAATTTTAATCTTAACTTTCTGTATTCCGAATATGCCTCGGACGTGTTCTCTTATCTTAGTGTTTGCATCTTTGATCGTACCTGCGTTACCCGTCATTTCGTAACCGGATGTTATTCTAGCACCGAATCTAACGGGGCTAAACCAGTTAACCTTCACTACAACTACTTTAATTTCCGACACGTCTCTCATCTAACTCTCCTTTCACTGCTCCCAGACCAAACGATTATACATCAAAATGTAACTTATAGAAATTTCTTACTAGCAAACCCATTGACCGAGTGCTAATTTTTGATAAAATATACTTATGGTTTTATGTCACAGATGCGGTCAAAGACCCGCAAAAATTCCTTTAAATAGAATAATTGATGGCCGACAAGTTTATATGGCTTTATGCGAAGTTTGCTACAACGAAATTATGCAAGAAACATCTTCTAGCGCTTCAAAATTAGATAAGTTCGGAAGAGATTTAACTCAAATGGCACGCGAAAATAAACTTGATCCGGTGATCGGACGAAAAGACGAAATTGAAAGAGTAATTCATATTTTATCCAGAAGAACAAAAAATAATCCGGTATTGATAGGTGATCCTGGTGTTGGTAAAACAGCAATTGTAGAAGGACTCGCGCAAAAAATAATAAATGGACAGGTTCCCGAGCCTTTACGCGGCAAAAGAGTTTTTATGTTGGATTTAGCTTCAATCTTAGCCGGTACTTCGCACAGAGGTATGTTTGAGGGACGTTTAAAAGATATTATCGACGAGGTGATCAAAGCTTCGGGGCAAATAATTTTATTTGTCGACGAGCTGCACACAGTCGTAGGCGCCGGAAGTGCAGAAGGCTCTATGGACGCTGCAAACATTTTAAAACCGGCATTGGCAAGAGGTCAGTTACAAATGGTTGGTGCGACCACAATTGACGAGTACAGAAAATATATTGAAAAGGACGCGGCCTTAGAAAGAAGATTCCAACCCGTAATGGTAAACGAACCCACACCTGAAGATACGGTCGAAATCCTAAAAGGCCTACGCGAAAGATACGAAAAACATCATCAAGTTAAAATAAATGACGAAGCGATTAAAACTGCGGTTAAAATGAGCGATAGATATATAAGCGATAGATTTTTACCCGATAAAGCCATTGATGTAATCGACGAAGCGTGTGCTTTGATAAGATTATCCCAAGTAAAAGAGCCTGAAAACTTAAGAAAAATCGACGAAGAATTAGTAGTTCTTCACAAACAATTAAGAGAAGACGCTTCATTTGAAGAAAAGAAAGTATTAAAAGACAAAGTAGACGAACTGGATAAAGTAAAAAATGAATTGGTAGAAATTTGGACTAAAACAAAACTCGAAGACATCCCAACAGTTGACGAAAA
>CAZHAM010000016.1:0-13260 GCA_964530415.1 uncultured Candidatus Saccharibacteria bacterium
AGGTCCTGCAACACTACTTGAAACCGGAGTAATATCTTTTGCTTTAAATGAGGCAGAGATAACATTCCCCATTGCCTTTATCGAGTAATCTAGGACATTGTACGAATGCAAAAAGCCTGCAAATAACTTCTCGTGGGGTTTTGAATATGTAATCGAAACTGCATCCCCCAAATAGACGCCTAGTAAAACATTGCCATTCTCATCTTCAGTTGGAATCGCTGTTACCGTTCGCGATACAGAATTAAAAGGTTTTTGCATATCGAGTATTTCGACCTGAACTTCCTGACCGGCTTTGCCTTTTAACTCGTTTCTGAGTTCGGTTATTGAATTCACGCTAACTCCGTCAATGCTTTTAACCGCATCCCCAAGTAAAACGCCCGCTTTTTGTGCGCCTGAATCCTTTTGAACATCCATGACTACTGTTCCTGTCTTTTCAATCTGGCCAAATTTAAAGGTGTAGTCAAAAAGCAAGGGTATTGTAAAAGTTTTAAAACCTGTAGATATCAGCAAAAAATAGTAAAGTGTAACCGCCAAAATCATATTCATGGTAACTCCGGCAACTAAAACTGCTACTCTTTGGGAAGCAGATTTGGATACAAAACTCCTTGGATCTTTCTCTAAAGTCACTTCTTCGTCCTCAGATTCGACTTCCTCTCCGGTAAGTTTTACAAATCCCCCAAACGGAAGTAGGTTTAGCGAGTACAGTGTGTCCCCAACCTTTTTACCAATAACACGGGGAGGCATTCCCAAACCAAATTCTTCTACACGGATACCGTTCTTTTTAGCAACCAGAAAATGTCCTAATTCATGCACAAAAACGAGTATTGATAATGTGAGGATAAAGATTACGAAAGTCATCGATTCATTCTACTAGCTAGGCTCTGCACTTACAACAGTGAGAGGTTAGATAGTCATCAGCTCCTCTTTTTTGGATTCGCCCAACTCCTCAACTGTTTCGGAGAATTCTTTGACTGTTTTTTCGATATCTTCTTTTTGCCTAAACTTGTCATCTTCGCCTATAAGTTTGTCGGCAAACTCTTTGTCGACATCTTTCATTGCATCCTGTCTAACGTTTCTCATAGAGTTCTTTGCCTCTTCGACTTTAGACGACACGAGCTTGGTAAACTCTTTTCTGCGCTCTTCCGTTAAAGAAGGAACGGGAACTCTTATTTTATCCGAGTCTTCGATAGGGTTTAACTTTAGCTCACTTTCCCGTATTGCTTTGCCGATAGGCTGGATCAATCCCCTATCCCATGGCGAAATGATTAAGTTTTGATTATCCAATAGTGTAATAGACCCTAATTCTTTAATTGTCATTTTTGAACCATACGCATCGACTGCAACATCTTCTACTAACGAGGGTGTCGCTCTGCCCGTTCTTACCTGCATTAGATCGGATTTTAAAAACTCAATACTTTTTTCGAGTTTTGATTTTAATTCTATGTTTGTCATAAACTAAACTTAACAAATCGTTTAATTTCGATTTTTTCGCCCATTTTGGCGGTCAGTTCTTCGATTAAATCGGATATCTTCTTGCTCGGATCCTTTATATAGTCTGAAGCAAGCAATTCCTCGATATTCTCATAGTCTTCGGTGCATACTTGCATTGCAATATCTCTCCCGACGACCTGAAAATAGTCGGTTTTTGCAACAAAGTCAGTTTCGCACGCAAGTAAAATCATGCTTCCGATCTTTCCGCCGTGGTGGATATAAGAAACAATCAAGCCATCTTTAGCGTTTCGATCGGCCTTTTTTGCTGCTTTTGCGGAAACTTTCTTCATAAGTTCGGCCTTAGCCCCATTGTAACTGCCGTTAGCTTCTTCCAAAGCTTGTTTTACTTCCATAACACCGGCGCCTGTTTCCTCTCTTAGTTTTTTAATATCTTCTACATTTAAATTTGCCATACTTTTATTCCTTTTTATCAACTTCTCCAATTATAGGTAATGTCTCATCGGTTTGTACAGCGGTATCGTCCAAAATTATTTCTTCATCGCTTGTAACCAAAATTACTTTAAGCTCTGGCTCTTCAGCAACTACTTCCTTTTCTTTTTTCTCGGCATTAGCCTTATCTTCGTCAAAGTCTTTGTAACCCTGTTCAACGGCATCGGATATTGTCTTTACAATTAATGCAATTGATTTAATAGCGTCATCGTTAGCAGGAATTGGGTAGTCAATTGCGGTCGGGTCGCAGTTTGTGTCAACAATACCAATAACCGGTATGCCAAATGACTTGGCCTCTCGTACAGCTGTTCTCTCTTTTTTAGTATCGATTACAAATACTGCTGATGGAACATCTCTTAAACCGACTATGCCCCCTACTCTTCTTTGTAAATCTCCGATCTCTCTGTCGAGCATTAAGCGTTCTTTTTTGGTGTACTTGTTGTATTCACCTGTTTCACGTTTTTTTAACATATCGACCAAATTATCGATGTTTTTCTTTATCATTTTAAAATTTGTGATCGTTCCGCCTAACCATCTGTCGGTCACATGCTTTGCGCCACATCTTTTAGCTTCAAGCTCAATGATGTCGCGTGCCTGTCTTTTTGTGCCTACAAAAATTAACTGGTCGCCTGATTTTGCCTTTTCGTACAAAAATTCACACGCTTCCTTTAATTTTTTCTCTGTTTCTTCCAGATTAATTACGTGAATGTTGTTTTGAACCGTATAGATGTAAGGTTCCATTCTTGGGTGCCATCTTCTGATTTGGTGCCCGAAATGGACTCCCGCATCAAACAAATCTTCAATTTTTGGTGTTTTTAATTTCATTTTTTATACCTTCTTAATTATTTGTTACTTTGTGGAGAAATTAGCAAAACAAAAGTTCTTAGTTTATTAAATTTCTCCCTTATTCTAAACGGAGCTCACGCTCAATGGATAAGTCCAGTTCCTTTAGGTCTGTTTCAACCAGGGAGGTGTAGGAACTTGTATAACTTAGCATATCGGGTATTTCTTAGCAATAGAAAAATTGGGGTGCAAAGCTCTAGCTTTACTTCACACCCCTCTTTCAAACCAAGCTAAATTGCTATTGGAGCCGGAATTGCAGGGTGAAACTTATAATCAAGCAACTCAAAATCCTCGTAATTATAATCAAACAAAGTAGCTGGCTTTCTCAAAATTTCCATGGTGGGCAAAGTGTACGGTATGCGTTGGAGTTGAGTATTCACCTGCTCGATATGATTGTTGTAAATATGAACATCCCCTCCGGTCCATATAAAATCACCGAGTTTAAGACCACATTGCTGCGCAACCATCATGGTAAGCAAAGCATAAGATGAGATGTTAAACGGAACACCCAAAAACATGTCTGCTGATCTTTGGTATAACTGACAGCTTAGTCTTCCCTCAGCCACATAAAACTGAAACAGAGCGTGACAAGGTGGCAAAGCCATATCATCGACCTCGGCGGGATTATAAGCTACAACAATATGCCGCCTTGAGTATGGGTTCGTTTTAATCTGATCTACAACATTACCGAGTTGATCTATAGCTTCCCCATCCTTACCCGGCCAGCTCCGCCACTGATGCCCATAAACAGGACCCAGATCCCCGTTTTCATCTGCCCATTCATCCCATATATGAACACCGTTATCCCGCAAGAATTTCACATTGGTATCCCCTCTTAGGAACCACAGAAGTTCATATATAACCGACCTAATGTGAATTTTCTTGGTTGTTACAATAGGAAACTTTACCGACAGATCAAACCTCATCTGAGCTCCAAAAATAGACCGTGTGCCAACTCCTGTCCTATCGATTCTACTAATTCCCTCTACCAACAACCTATCCATCAAATCCAAGTATCTTCTCATCTGACAAACTCCTCTCAACTAAAAATGGACGCCTAAATCAAGGCGCTTTGCTAGTAAATTCAAAAGATTATACCTTTATTCAATTGATAAATGAAGAAACGACTATTCTACCGATTTTGCTGATTTTTTCTTTTTCTGTCTTTTAACTCTTTCAACGTAAGCCTCGCCCTCAACAGGTTTTTTCCAGTTTGAATAATCACATTCGGGGTATCTGCTGCATCCGTAAAAAACTCTGCGTTTTGCTTTTTTCACAACTACATCCCCTTCTTTGCACTTTGGGCACTTTACACCGATTTTTTCGAGAAACGGTTGTGCTGTTTTGCATTTTGGATAATTTGAACATGCCAAAAATTTACCGAATTTACCTTGCTTTAAAATAAACACCCCATCCGAACAGTTTGGGCATTTTCCATAATCAATTTGGTTTCCGTTTTCATCTAACTCAACTACTAAAGGACGGGCGTATTTGCATTCTGGATAGGCCGAACAACTTAAAAATTTGCCGTACTTGCCCAGTTTAAATAACAGCTTTTTTCCGCAATCCGGACACACTTCGTCGCTTTCACCGAGATTAGTTACATCAACTTTTTTCAATTCAAGATCCTTTTGTGCAACTATTTTTTCAAACGGAACATAAAATTCACGTATAACGGGTACCCACTGCTTTGTCCCTTCTGCTATTTCGTCTAGTTCTGCTTCTACCTGTGCAGTAAAATCGTAACTGACAACATTTGGAAAATGGGTTACCAACAAGTCTGTTACAACAAAGGCAACGTCTGTTGGTACAAATGCCCTACCCTCTCTTTGAGTGTAACCCCGTGTTTCGATTGTTGAGATTGTCGGTGCGTATGTAGACGGCCTTCCGATTCCTAATTCTTCAAGTTTTTTAATTAAACTCGCATCGTTATATCGTGCCGGTGGTTGTGTAAATTTTTGCTCTAGATTAAGCTTTTCTAAATCAACGATTTCGTTTTCTGAATACTCCGGCAGTTGATTTGAGGTTTCTTCATCCTCATCTGAGATGTTCAAAAATTTTGAAACATATAGCCAGCCATCGAATTTTACAATGGAGCCGGTAGCTCTAAATAAATAGCCTTTGTTTGAAAGCACGTTTATGCTTGTCTGATCATAAATTGCAGGGTTCATTTGGCATTCCAGACCTCTTTTCCAAATTATGGAATAAACTTTAAATTCGTCGTCTGTGAGGTTGAGTTTATTTTTTGGTGATCTTGAAACCTCGGTAGGTCTTATAGCCTCGTGGGCTTCCTGGGCATTGGCGGATTTAGTTCTATAAAAGTTTGGCGTATCGGGAATAAACTTGGCGCCAAATTCTTTAGATATATAATTTCTTGCTGAATTGATAAATACCGGAGATAGGTTAAATGAGTCGGTTCTATGGTATGTGATAAATCCTTTTTCAAAAAGTTTTTGCGCGGCACTCATAGTCCTTCTGGCGTTAAACCCAAAAATATTTGCCATAGTCTGCTGTAATGTCGAAGTTTTAAACGGAGGGTATGCATTTTTTTTGCGTTCGGTTTTTTTAATTTCCTGAATAGCAAATGAATCATTTTTTAACTCATTATCTATTTTATCAGCTTCCCCACCAGTAGTAACTTTAAGCTTCTTTTCATTAAATTCGAGTAGCTCTGCTTCGAGGCTTCTTTTTTTATCTTTATCAACAAAATTTCCTTTAATGACCCAATATTCATCGGGTTTGAAATCTGTTCTTTCTCTCTCTCGTTCCACAATTAATCTTACGGCTACACTTTGTACTCTACCTGCTGAAAGCCCAAATCGCACCTTTTTCCACAATAATGGGGATAATTTGTACCCTACCAGTCTATCCAACACTCTTCTCGCCTGCTGGGCATCTACTAAATTAACATTAATCTCACCCATATTTTCAAATGCTTCGTCAATTGCACTTTTTGTGAGTTCGTGAAAAACAACTCTTGTATACTTTTTGGGAGCTACTTCGGGTTCTTCTTTCTTTTTTCCTTTTTTTGATGGTTTACCTAAATTTTCCAAAAGATATTTTAGATGCCAAGCTATTGCCTCCCCTTCCCTATCGGGGTCTGTTGCCAAAACAATTGTTTCCTTGCCTTGGGCTTCTTTTCTTAATTCTGAAATAATTTTTTTGGATTTATCTGGTACTTCGTACTCGGGGGTAAAATCATTGTCGACATCTACGCCTAAACCACTCTTTGGAAGATCTCTAATATGTCCGTTTGAGGCTTTAATTTCAAATTGTGAAGACAAAATACCTCTTAATGTTTTTGCTTTTGTGGGAGATTCAACTATTACAAGTGTCGACATACAACGATGAGTATAGCATATCAATTATTTTTACTTGTCTTTGAACCACTCATCCAATAATTCTTTTGCGATAGGAGCAGCATCATCGGAACCTCCCCCACCACCTTCGAGAAATACTGTTAGGGCTATGCTTGCATCGTCATAAGGCCCAAAAACGGAAAACCACGCATGAGTTCTATCATTGCCATCCTTATCAATATATTCAGCGGTGCCGGTTTTTCCCGCCAACTCAATTCCATCGTGCCTTATCGGAAAATCAAAAAGCGGATAACCAGTTCCTCCTGGCGCAACTGCAGCTTTTAAACCCTCTCTAATCAGTTCGTAATACTCTTTGTCGACCATATTTTGTGAAAGTATCTGAACTTCGCTTTCGTCAGCCCCATCCACACTATTAACAATTTTGGGAACCATTAAATATCCGCCGTTTGCAAAATAAGCTACCATATTGTTTACCTGCAAGGGGGTTGCCAAAACATCACCTTGTCCTATCGTAGTTATAAATGTATCCCCTAAATACCATTCCCGACCTGTTCCATCGGGCATATACCCCGGAACTTCTCCGTCTATGTCTATTCCGGTTTTAGAACCGAATCCAAATTTCTTTGCCCAAGTACTTAGTTTTTCAATTCCCAAACCTTTTACATGTGCATGCCCGCCACCAATAGTGTAAAAATAAACATCATTACTTACCTGAAGTGCTCTTTTTAAATTTACATCTCCGTGCCCGTCAAGTTTCCAGTTTCTAAAAATAAAAGAGCCTACCTGAATATATCCTGGATCAAAAACAAGCGTATCTTTTGTAACAACTCCCTCCATTAACGCGGCGGAAGCAGGAACCATCTTAAAGGTTGACCCGGGAGGATATGCGGCTGCAACTACACGATTGAAAAACGGATAATGCGGATCTGAAATTAGTTGATTGTATTCTTGCGGTGTAATCCCCGATGTGATCCTATTCGCATCAAAGGATGGGTAGCTAACAATTGCAAGTATTCCTCCGGTTTTTGGGTCTTGCGCTACAATAGCCCCCGCCTCGGCTTTGAAACCGGTAATTTTATCTGGCTTACCTTTGACTACTTTTTCTTTTAAAAGCTCGTATGCTTTATTCTGCAAGTCTGAGTCCAGGTATAAACTCACGTTTCTTCCGGGAAGCGAGTCTTTTTGCGATATTGTTTCAAAATTAGTACCTGTCGAATCAATCTGCACAATCTGAGTTCCGGGTATACCAGACAAAATATTGTCATAAACTTGCTCTACACCCGTTTTACCTACATAAATAGGACGCTTATTTGTTTCATCCAGCCCAACATACCCCAAAACATGTGAAAAAGACTCAGAATAGGCGTATTCTCTTATTGGCTGTAACGAAATTGTGACACCTGAAAACGATTTTAGATTTGCCTCTAAAGTTAGTATTTGGCTTTTTTCCAACCCAGAATACAAGACGATAACTGGTTTCCTGGCTTCTAATTCTTTTGTGATTCTTTCTAAATCCAGACTTACACCAATCAATTGCTGCGTGCCTTCAACACTTTTTTTACATTCGTTTAAATCAACAAGGTCAGGAGAGCAAATCTGTAAGTTTAGCTGTACAAAAAAAGCCGGTTTATTACGCGCAACAATTTTCCCCTTTCTGTCAAAAATAACTCCGCGCTCGGGCTGAATAGATATTTCTCTAATCCTGTTACTTTTTGCAAGAGAGATATACTTTTCCCTATTTATTACCTGGATATTTAAAGATCTAACTAAAAATGCGATCATCACTAAAGTAATCAGTAATAAAGCAAGAAACGAATTTATTCTAAAATCATTTATATCCAGTTCGGTGAAATTTGTTTTTTTCCGAAATGCACCATCTTCGTCAATTCTCCCAAACCCCTTATAAAGCGATGACTTCGAAAACTTAGCCTTGTCATTAAACTTGGTTATTTCTTCGATAAAGTTTTTAATCATGAGTTATTTTATTTTGTATTCCGACTTCATCTCCTTTAAGATCAGGTATTGAGTTACGATATAGAAAATCAAAGTCACTAAAATTGTAATTGAAACCGCGACCAAATTTGATTCCCAAAACCCCGATTCTTTCTCAAAAGATATCAATTTTAAAAGGAGCCCCAATCCAAAAAATACAAACATCTGAAGCATAAAACTCTTAAAAACATACCTTCTGATTAGGTGCGCGATTAAAAGCAAAAGAACTAAACTAAAAGATGAGGTTCCTATCACCCCAAACCCTGTTAAATCAATTAAGAATCCTCCCGTCAAACCGGCGAACATACTTAAATCAAACTGATCTGCTAGCAGAAGCGCGAATGCAAAAGCTAATACAATATTGGGGTTATAAGTTGTTCCCAGAAGCTCGTTTAAAAAAGAGGTCTGAAGAATACTCAAAACAAAAATTACTATGAATACCGTTAAAAATCTTTTTGTCATTTTAATTCGTTAAAACAAACACCTTAGTTAAATTAGTAAGATCTACCTTTGTTTTTACCACGGCACTTTTTAAAGGCTGGGAGGGGTCGTCTTTGACTTCTGTGACTTCTCCGACAAGATACCCCGGAAGAAAGAATCCGTCTTTTCCTGAAGTATATATCGTATCACCCACTTTAAGTTCCTCCGTTGGCAGTATTCTTTCTACTATGATAGACGTACCGAACTGACCTATCGCCAAGCCTTCTGTATTATTTAAGCTGTCTAAATCGATAACTGTCATTGTTACATTTTGAGACGTAATTAGCTCAACCAAACTTTTATTATCCAAAACTTCTCTTACAATTCCGATTATCGAGTTTCCTAATACAATATTGTTGCTTTTTTTAACTCCTTCACTAGTTCCGGCGTTTATATATAGGGTAGAACCGGTAGTATCTTCTGAATTGCCCATCACGCTTGCGTATATTACAGTTTTATCGATTTCTCCTAAATTTTTGAGTTTTAACTGATTTCTAAGAATTTCATTTTCGTCTTTGAATTTTTTACTTTCAAACACTTCTGCCTCCAAAGTATTAATTTTCTCTTTTAAAGAGATATTTTCCTCACGAATTGAGGATAAATTTTTGTAAAAAACCGTACTTTCTTTTAAATCATGGGCAGAAGAGTTTAAGCCAAACTGAATGGGAGAAACGATTTTTAAGTAGGAATTACGCAATGGATTTAATAGTCCAAAAAAGCCCAAGCTAAGAATTAATAAACTAATTAAAAGGTATTTCACAACCTTATTTTAACATCAAGAGACTTTAACTCTTTCGAGTAAATCTAAATCGTCTAAAACCTTACCGCAGCCTCGTACAACACAGGTCAACGGATCCTGCGCCCGAACAACAGGAACTTTTAATTCACGCGTTAAAAGCTTGTCCATGCCACGCAACAACGAGGTGCCTCCCGCAATGACTATCCCATCCCTAACAATGTCTGACATAAGTTCAGCCGGAGTTTCTTCAATAGCGTCTTTTATTGCATCTATGATCACTGCGATAGGAGCTTTTATTGCCTCGCGTATCTCCGACGGATCAACTTCGATAGCCCTGGGCAAACCTGTTTTAAGATCGCGTCCGCGCAACAAACCTTTTATCTCGGATTCTTCTGCAAATTCTATTACATTGCCGAGAACAAACTTTATCTCCTCGGCTGTTCGCTCGCCCAAAAGCAAGTTGTGTTTATTACGCGCGTAGTTAACTATCTCTTGATCCATTTCATCGCCTGCTACTCTAATTGATTTATTTACAACAACCCCGCCAAGAGATATGACTGCAATCTCAGTAGTACCACCTCCCATATCTATTATCATCGTTCCCTTCGGCTCAGTAACATCTAAATCTGCTCCTATAGCAGCCGCCATCGGCTCTTCTAGCAAATAAACTTCTCGTGCGCCAGCATTTCTGGCAGCATCAATAACTGCCCTACGCTCTACAGAAGTCACGCCGGACGGAACGCCTATAACAATTCTCGGTCTGGGAATTAAAATAAATTTTGCAGGCATTTGGTGAACAAGTTTAATAAAATGAGCAATCATTTTTTCGGCAGCGTTAAAATCCGATATAACACCATCACGCAAGGGTCTAATTGCAACAATATTCGCCGGTGTCTTGCCTAACATTCTTTTAGCTTCGCTTCCTACCGCTAAAACCTCTTTTGACTTTTTGTGCATCGTAACAACACTCGGTTCCCTTATCAAAATACCTTTACCTCTTACGTAAACGAGCGTATTCGCAGTTCCTAAATCTATTCCGATATCGTGTGAGAAATAGCCTAGAATCTTATTTAACATATCAAGGAGAGTTTAACATATGGCGTAAATTATTTAACTCCGAGGTGTTTGCAAAGAACTGGCGTTTTGATATTCTTAGTGTAGTCAACATATAACTACTGCCATGAAACAAAAAAACAAAACACTCTTACTCGTATCACTTTTAGTCTATATCCAGATAAGCCTGTCCGTTATATTAATCGCGCTTTTATATTCTTTTAACAACAAAAACTTTGATCCGGCCTATATGCAATGCACTCGCGAAATCAAACAACAGCTTGCCGATGAAAACACAGTAAGCCCGGAGATTCATGTAAAAATTGACGGGAGATACAGCTTTACTCAGGCAAGATACTTAATTGAAAGCTCAGGCTATCGGGTTAAAAACGCGGATTGGAACTCAAACGGAACCACAAAAAATTACTTAATAGACTACCCAGACAAAAACAAACCTGAAAATGTTTACTGCGCTCTTAAAAATATAGCAGGTGTAAAAGACGTTCTTTTCTTACAGGGCGCTCAAATTTCATCTTTATAGCAAGTTTATATCAAGTAAATGTTAAAATAAGCGTATGCCGGTTATGCCAATAGTCACAGTTCCTGATCCTGTGCTAAATAAAAAGTGCCAAAAAATCGAAGAATTTGACGATGAAACCAAGAAATTGGGAAAAGACTTAGTTGAGACACTTTTAAACGCAAAAAATCCTGAAGGCGCCGGTCTTGCAGCCCCTCAGATAGGTATTTTAAAAAGAGTTATCGTTGTAAGAAAGTTTATGTCTAACCCTTTGGATCCTTACAAAGAGCTTAGCCAAGAGTTTATATTATTTAACCCCGAAGTCATTTCACATTCGCCAGATAAAGAAACGGACTGGGAAGGGTGTTTGAGTATCCCCGACACATACGGAAAGGTTGAAAGACCAAAAAAAGTTAAGGTAAAAGCTCAAAACCAGAACGGTGAGGAAATTACTTTAAATGCGTCGGGATTCTTTTCGAGAGTTATCCAGCACGAAATCGACCATTTGGACGGCATTTTATTTACAGATAAAACTGTTGGAAAAGTGTTAAACGAAGAGCAATTAGACAAACTTTACGAGGATTACAGTCGCATTGCGGCATAATCTAATGACAAAAATAGCTTATTTCGGTACCTCAGATAGATCGGTTAAAATACTCGGGAGCTTAAAAAGCAACTTTGACTTAGTTTTATGCGTTACCAAAAAAGATACCCAAATAGGAAGACACCAAGAAACTAAAGAAACAGAAGTTAAAAAATGGGCTAAAACTAATCTGGTTAACTTTGTTGAGATCTCTTCTTTAAAAGACCGCGATCTTCAAAGCGTAACTGCACAACTAGCTGATTTGGATATTGATTTAATTTTGGTAGCAGACTTTTCATATATTATCCCCGAGACACTAATCAATTTATATAAAGACCGGATGATAAACATGCATTTTTCATTATTACCTTTGTACCGAGGCGCAAGTCCTGTGCAATTTGCTTTGGTGAACGGAGATTTAATTACCGGAATTACGTTTCACTTAGTTAGTAAAGAGATGGATAAAGGAGATATTATTTCGCAGTTCGAGTATAAGATACCGCACAACATTACCTCAGGAGAGCTTTACGACGAAATGTTTGATTACGCATCTACCTTAATACCGGAAGTCATAAAAGAATTTTACGAACTCAAGACAATTTCCCCCACTCCTCAGTATGAATCACGTGCCACATACACATACTCCCCGACTAACCCCAAATCGACTTTTATTTTAAAGGAAGACGCGAAGATTAACTGGGATGAAGATGTTTCTATGATAGAGAGAAAAATAAGAGCTTTTAATCCATGGCCTATCGCCTACTCTACTCTTTCTGAGCTCTCGGATAATTTACACAAACTTGGACTTGAAAATCTGGTGCTCAAGCCTTCGATTAACAAGATTTTGAGAATTAAGTTGTTAAAAGCTAAATTAAATGAGAACGGCAAGCTGATGATAGAAACTGTGCAGGTTGAAGGTAAGAATCAAATGTTCTGGAAGGAGTTTGTAAACGGGTATCTGACTGAGAAGTAACTTAAGTCGCCGGGCTATTCTGCCGCTTTAGAGGCGTCGATTTTTCTTTGTTCAAATTTAAGTCTTTTTAAACAGGATGAACAAAGTTTAGCTCTGATGCTTGTTCCGTCAATATTTAGCCTTTTAGATCTAAGATTGGCTTTTTTCTTAATAATTGCTCTATTTGTAACACGATTACCAATCCCTCTCGGGACTAAATTTCCTTTTTGGTAACCTTTTCCACATAAATCGCACATTTTTGACATAGCAAAGGACATTAAACCATATAACAAGCTTGATGACAACACACAAAGATATCTCTATAATTAACAAATGGATAACCTGCCCAAGGCTAAAACCTTCGAAAAAGTTGCCGTTAAAGTAAGTAAAGTGGTAGGATCGCCGGTTTGGTTTATTTTGTCCCTTCTTTTGGTTATTCTCTGGCTTCCATCCAGAATTTTCTTCGAATCTGACGAACTTTGGCATCTTAATATCAATACCATAACCACAATTTTAACCTTTTTGATGATGTCTCTTTTACATGCAAGCCAAACTAGATGGGAAAAACGAATGGAAAATCTTGAAAATGACCAAAAAAAGGCACTTAGATTAATTGAAACCAAAACAGAGGAAATTGCTAAAAGCGTCGAGACCAGTACTATTGCACACTCATTGGCACACGTGGAGAATCACGACAAAGAGGTTACAAAACTTTTCTAACTTATTAACTTTAAAGGCTTACCTGTGATAAAATTCATCAGCAACCCACGTTTAGGGCTTCGTGCCACCCTAGCTCAATGGCAGAGCAGACGCTTTGTGAAGCTAACACTTCCAAAGCTA
>CAZHAM010000017.1:0-1756 GCA_964530415.1 uncultured Candidatus Saccharibacteria bacterium
CAGAAATTGACTACTTTATAACTTTATGGCCGACGGAAAATGTGTACGAACAGGAAAAGTTTTTTAATGTGGCATCTGAATTAAGCCGCGAGCTCAAAGATAAGGGATTTAATACTTTAATGTGGCTCGAGCATAATTCAAAACTCGATAAACAGTTAAAGTACGCGGATAAAAAAAGCGCAAAGTTTGCCTTAATTGTCGGCGAGACAGAGTTAGCTAACGGCGGTGTTACTATTAAAAACCTTAGAGACAACTCACAAATATCTAAAAAAATCGATGAATTTATCGAAGATATAGCTTAGAATATATAAATGCCCAAATCTAATCTGCCAAATCCGCATTTGATGGCGCTCATCAGCATTTTTGTGGCTCAATTAATTTGGGCGGCAGCTAACTCCGTAATTAAGCTCACCCTACAGGAATTACCTCCTTTTACCTTTTTGTTTTTGAGGTTTTGGATTACATCAACAGTTGTGCTTCCTTATGTAATTCTGCAATTAAAAAAAATCAACGTAGATCGAAGAGACTATCTCAACATTTTTTTGCTCGGGATTTTTGCTCAAGCAGCTATTATTTTTGTTTTTCTTGGACTTAAGTACACAACAGCGCTAGACTCTGCAATTATTGGGATTTTAGGCCCAATTCTTGCGATGTTTGCCGGGCACTACTTTTATAAAGAAAAGATCCACCCGAGTGTAAAACTTGGGGTCTTAATTGCAACAATCGGAACAGCGATAGTTGTTTTTGAACCTGCTTTTTCCCAAGTCCCGACTACAAACGGAATTCCAACACATTTAAGGATTATGGGTAATTTGTTTATTGTTTTGTATGATTTATGTTTTGTTTTGTACATTATCTGGTCCAAAATCAGCTTGGGACAAACAAACAATATTATTAAGAAAACCCTCCACTTTATCCATCTAAAACCTATGAAAAAGGACTATCCGTCAAATTTACTAATGTCGCTTACTTTTTTTGTCGGAATGGTCACGATGGCACCTTTTGCTATTTTAGAAAACTTTGGTGTTTTTGGAAAAGTGAATTACAGCATCCTCAACCTATCATCGACTACCGTAGCTGGACTTTTGTACATGGTGTTTTTCTCCTCAATTGTGGCCTACTTCTTATTTGAATCTGCCCTTAAAAAGGCAAAAGTTGTAGAAACAGCTCTATTAAGCTATTTATCGCCGCTAATGGCTATGCCCTTTGCGTTCTTACTTCTTAACGAAATACCCTCAAAAGTTGCGATTATCGGGGCTGTGATCATCGCCTTAGGTATTGTTTTTGCCGAATCCAAACCCCAGCACAAGCCCTTGATCTAAGAAAAGCTTGATGATATACTCAAATCCGTTGTTTTAGGCTGACTAATATGAAAAAAGATATTCATCCAAAAGTTAATATGGAATGCAAAGTTACATGTGTTTGTGGCAATTCTTTTACCACGATCTCTACTCTTTCGGATATAAGAGTTGATATTTGCGGTAACTGCCATCCGTTTTATACAGGTACGGCTAAATTCGTCGATACAGAAGGTAGAATTGACAAGTTTAACCGAAAATTACAAAAAATTGAGGATCGAAAACAAGATACGATTAAAGTCAAAAAAGCTAAAGCTCAAACAACCGCAGATCAGAAACTAACCTTAAAAGAGTTATTGGCTCATGCCAAAAAAGAGACTTCAGAATAGATTATTCCCTTTAAATTAGTTAAATCTCCGGCTATAATTGGCGCTGTAACTATGGATCACACTTCAAAT
>CAZHAM010000017.1:1766-9459 GCA_964530415.1 uncultured Candidatus Saccharibacteria bacterium
TGTCTAACCAGATCTTGGAAAATGAGAAACTATTATCTTCAACCGATCCCGATATTAAAACACTTGCGACTGACGAGATAACGGCTCTTAAAGCTCAGAAAATACAGCTGGAAAACACTTTACTAAACCTAAACGAAGAGTATACCCCCGAAGAAGAAACCAATGAGGCAGAAATAAATCCGAACATAGCAATATTAGAAATAAGAGCAGGAACGGGCGGTGACGAAGCTGGTTTGTTTGCTTCAGATTTATATCGCATGTACTCGAGATATGGCGAACGCAACAATTGGAAATTTGAAGAACTTTTTAGGTCAGAGAATGAATCAGGCGGTATCAAAACACTTTCGGCGGAAATACATGGAAAAAACGCTTTCGGTTTGCTAAAAAATGAATCGGGAGTTCATAGAGTTCAAAGAATCCCTACAACCGAATCGGGCGGCCGAATTCATACTTCTACTGCTACAGTGGCCGTACTACCTAAACTTAAAAAAATTAATGTTGAAATTAAAGACGACGATTTAGAATGGGCTTTTTTTAGAGCCGGAGGTAAAGGTGGTCAAAATGTTAATAAAGTATCAACCGCAGTCAGGTTAACTCACAAACCCACAGGCATTGTAATCGAGTGCCAAGAAGAAAGATACCAGGCAAAAAACCGCGAAAAAGCTTTGGGAATTTTAACTTCAAAACTTTATCAGATGATGCAGGATCAGCAGGTAAAAAGCGTCACAGACATTAGATCCAATCAGGTAGGTACCGGCGACAGAAGTGAAAAAATAAGAACATACAATTTTCCCCAAAATCGCGTTACCGACCACCGAATAGGAAAAAGCTGGCACAATTTATCCGTTATTATGTTGGGAGAAATCGGCGATATGCTTCAGGATTGTGCGAAACTTATAGGTCAGACGGAGCTTCCTCAAGAGTAACCTCGAGAGTAATCTCTTCACCGTCCCGGTCAATGATCAGTTTCACCTTATCCCCTACTTTTTTCATTGAAATTGATTTTGCCAAGGAACTTTGTGCGCTTACATCGTTGCCGTCAAAATTAATTATGATATCTCCACGCTCTAATCCGGCCTTGTCTGCAGGAGAAGCTACCAGCACTCTTGAGATATAGGCACCTTCAGGCATTCTTCTCATATTTGAGATATCACTTGTAATTAGTGAATACGAAACACCCAAGTACGGTCTAACTATGCGTCCTTCCTCTAAAAATGACTCCAAAACAGGTTTGAGATCATTTATAGGTATCGCGAAGCTTATATTGTCAGCGCCAAGTGTTGTGGCGACATTAATGCCGATTACCTGACCCGAGGAATTTAACAGAGGCCCGCCTGAATTTCCCGGATTCAAAGCTGCATCAGTTTGAATTGCTCCTTCATACGTACTAATTGAACCCATGCCGGAGGACGCTCTGAGCTCCCGCGCAATGCCCGATATTACTCCAACTGTTACAGTATTTTGATATCTTCCTAAAGCGTTTCCAATGGCAATTGCGGTCTGACCAACTCTTAAGTTCTCGGAATCGCCCAACTCAATAACCGGCAGTCCTCTTGCATCGATTTCAACAATGGCTAAATCGGAATTTTCGTCTAAATTTACCTTTTTAACTTCGTACGTTGTGCCGTCTTTTAATATAACTGAATATTCACCTCTCGGATCGTCTACCACATGGCTGTTTGTTACAATTAAACCGCTCTCGCCAACGATAAATCCGGTTCCTATCCCCTCTTGTGATTCAATCGGACCGGTAGAAAAATCAAAATTAAAGGTTTTTACAACTACAGATACAACCGAGGGTGATGCTCCATCTGCAACTTTAATTATATTGTTCTCTTCTTCCACAATTTGTTTACTAAATGTCGATATGAATTTGCTGTTACCCTGTTGGTTTGTGCCCATAACCAGCTGATTTACATTTTTGGAAATATTTTTAAAAAGATCTGACAATGTTTCTTCGTTTGGATCTTTTTTCTCGAGACTTCCGGCAAGCATAATTATCATTAAAAAAACCGCCAGCCATATAATACTCGCTAAAACTTTGAGTCCGCTACTTTTTTTAGGGTTTATAATTATATTTTCCTGCATACAAAGTTTATAGTACTCTTATATCTCTTTTGCAAGTTCGACCGCTTTATCTAGTTGTGGATCTCTTCCGTTATTAATGTCGTCATCAGTAATTTCAACTTTGATTTCAGGCTCTATGCCAATTTCGTGTATCCATTCCTTTTTAGGTGAGAGCCATTTTGCTATAGTAAGATGAAGTCCGGATCCGTCTTTAAAATTTTCGGCGTCCTGAATGGTTCCTTTGCCGTATGACTTAGTTCCAATTAGTTTCGCGTTTATGTTATCTCTGAGCGCAAGCGCTAATATCTCCGAAGCAGATGCGCTTCCCCCATCTATTAAAATGAAAACCGCTGGAATTTTGTCGAAGGCGCCAACTCTTTTTGCCATATACGCCTCTTGTTCCCCGAGCGCAGATTCCTGATATAAAACCGGCTTTCCTCTAAAAAACTCTTCAGAAATATGAACTGACGACTGCAGATACCCTCCGGGATTACCCCTGACGTCAAGGATAATTGCGTCCAACTCGGTCATTTGCGAATTAACTTCTGACACAACCTTATTCCACTCATTGTTTGTTTCACTACCAAATCGCCCGACTCTTATGTACGCTGTGCCATCGCCCTTATCTTTCCAGGTCACGCTGTCAATTTTTATAACATCGCGTTTAATTTTTACTTCTCGGGGTTCGTTGTTTTGAGTTTGGACTGTTAAAGTAATTAGTGTTCCGGCGTCACCTCTAATTTGAGAGACTGCTTCGGTAACTGTAATGCCTGCTGTTGATTTTCCTTCTATCCCTAAAATCTTATCCCCCGCTCTCAAACCGGCATCCTGTGCAGGAGAACCGTCTAACGGAGCTACTACAATAATTTGGTCATCTCTTACTCCAAGTTCTGCGCCAATCCCAAAGTATTTTCCTTCTAACGAATTGTTTACTGTCTCATTAACCGTTGGGGGTAAAAAGGAAGTGTACGGATCTTCCAGAGAGTCTACCATCCCCTTAATAGCTCCATATAGCATCTTTTGCGGATCGATTGGCCTCTCTAAATAGTTTTTCGAAACAGAATCCCAAATATCCCAAAATAGAGTGAAATCCACTGTTGTATCGCTGGGATATTGATTAATAATTTTAACTTCTGGGGGATTTTTTCTGAGCTCAATTAAGTAGCCCTTTGTTCCAAAATAGTAGCCACCAAAGAAAAAACCTATTGCAACTAGAAAAAATATTAAAAATCTTTGAAATTTCTCAAATGAATTCATAAATATTAAACCAAGATGTAAAAATTCGGAACCCTGATTTCAACAGGCAGTTTGGCTTTGGGCAACCTAACAAATATACTAAATTCATTTACATTGTCAATCTCGCCAATTTGGCCGAAGTAGTTTTTTTCAAGTACTACAACTTTTTGCCCGGGTACAACCTCAATAATCGGATTTTGTTTTGATTTTAAGGCTTCTTCAGAAATTTCCGGTACAGGAACTCTTAAAATATTCTTTTCTCCCATAAACAGAATAAACCTATTTGAAACGCTTTTTAAATAATCGTAAACGGGTTCGGGCGTTTCTAAATTACCAAAACCTGTAAAAATGCCAAAACATATATTTCGGCTCTTCGCAAAAGTAAATGTCTCCCTATCACAGCTTCCTGCCAAAATTCCCCCTACTCCCATTTTCGATGCCTCGATTAATAATTCGGTGTCTACGTGATTGCCGACATAAATTATCTTGCCACCAGCTCCGGCAGAAAATTCGTTTAAGTAGTATTTTTCTAAAGATTCCCAAGGATTTGGAAAAACGATCAGCTCTCCGCCAAAAGTGACTTTGGTCGACCCTATCAGGTTTATATCTTTAGACTGAGTTTTAATTAATACCGAATTGTTTAAACTTACTTTCTCAACAATACCCCACACACCGGCCAGTAATGTGTATTTGCTTTCAATTTCTCTGAGTTTGTAAATTTTTTTGACCGGATCAATAAACAAATACCCGTTAAACGGCGCCGTTACGGTTTCGGAGCCGTTTTTACCGATTTTAGCGCCAAACTGAAAATATTTTTCAGGTCCTTTATATTTTATGGGTTTAAATTTTTTTGGAAGTGTCAAAATGCTGTGCGAAACATTGCAGTTGCCCAAATGATCAAATGGCTTTACCTCAGTACCTATCTGGGCGTATATGCTTCCGGTTGTCGGAAGTACTCTTTCGACGTGAACAACCGAAGATTCGATTATTTTTTTTAGTGCCGGTGCAAACATTTAAATTTTGCTTAGGGCTTGGCCCAAACTTTTTAAACTCGCGTTAAATACCTTTAAATCGGATGTTATATCGACTTTTTCCACTCTTGTGTCGAATATTAATCCAAGTTTACCGCCTGTTACATCCTTTTCCATAGCCCCAACTTTTTGGCTTTTAATTGTAAGGTGCGCTCTTTCGTTGTAATTAAGTGGTAAAACAAATACCTTGTCCTTTTCAATATCCAAAAGCTGCGAAGTGCCTATTTCGCTAGTTATTAAGCACTCAGCCTCTCCATAAGTATTAATGAGCGTTCCAAGTTTTTCAACCTTTCCTTCAGCCATCAGTTGCGCGCTTTTATCGTAAGCTTTTAAAATGTACTGGAGAATCAAGTATCTTTCCCGATCGAGCTCAACCTCAAATATCCCTGCCTTTTTTATTAAGTTTAATATCAAAATGTAATCTATCTCGGTATTATAAAAGCCATAGGGAGCCGCAAACCGAGAACCCATAAATGTTAACGGCAAGTTGTTGTTATATATTAGTTCGTTTGTTGCAAGTTTAGCCAAAATATTTCTGTCATGGTCAACCAACGTCGTCATATCAAAATGAACTACGCTATTGTAAACAGAAGTATTGTGGTAAAAATTTTTCTCGTCCTCGCTTAAAGCCGCATCGGGTTGCACTGACGTCTCATCATTCAAAACTAAATATGAAATAAAATTATTTGGAGTAACTACAGAGTATGAATTAACAACTACAGGAAACCTTGATGTAGAAACTCCGTTTAGAATCTCTGGCAGATTAAAGCTTTTCTTTACTTCAAAACCTACATCAATTTTCTTTAAAAAAGTGCCTACAACTATTTCTACATCAGTAAGTTTTAACTTGTATTCGGCGCAGATGTTAGTGATGAAAGATTTGTAATACTCACCTTCTGAGACATAGCCAGAAAACAGTTCATCTGAATAAACGTAGGGGTATGAGATAAAACGGTACTTATCCGATGATTCGTAAATAACTCCGCTAATACTAGACGTACCAATATAAATGGCTAGGACAGGCATATAGATATGTTACCAAAATGGAACTAAGTTTTACATAGAGTGCTGTTCTGTGTACGGTAGCAAAGCCATAAACCTTGCCTTCTTAATCTCGTTTGTGAGTTTTCTTTGGTGTTTTGATGTGCAACCCGATATCTTTTGTGGCAATATCTTTCCCCTCTCGGAGATAAATCTTCTCAATATCAGAACATCTTTATAATCAGGTGTTGTTCCCGACTGTGTAAAGTAACATTGTGTGTTAACTTTTTCTCTTCTAATTTTTGTATTTTGTTTTTTCTTCATTTTTTTTTCTTCGTACACCCCGGGATTTTACACCCGGGGCGGTAAAAATCTTAATTACTTCTGATCAGAAAGTTGATCGGTAACTGTGTCCAGATCAAAGTCCAAATCATCAAAGTTCACTTCGTCGGATGCTGTTTCGGCGGTACTTTCACTTTCATGTGCAAAATCGCCCTCTTCATCCTGTCCCATGCCTTTTCCTCTGGCTAAAACGATCATGTCGTCGATAACAACCTCTGTTTTATATTTTCTGGATCCTTGTCCGTCTTCCCAATTTCTCGTTTGAAGTCTTCCCTCAATGTAGACCTTGGTACCCTTTCCCAATAATTGGCCGCATATTTCGGCTAATTTGTTCCAGGAAACAACATTGTGAAAATCGGCAGCCTGCTTTTTTTCACCTTCTGAGACCCACTCTCTGTTTGTTGCGACAACAAAACTTGCTACTGCATTACCTTGTGGGGTGTATCTGATCTCGGGATCTCTAGTCAAGTTCCCGATGAGCATGACTTTGTTCAAATTTCTTGTAGCCATTGCTACTCCTCCCTCTTGCTTCTAACCAGAAGTTTTTACCTATCTGATTACAAAGCTGAAACTATATACCTTACTAAACCTTGTGATAAATTCAACTTATTCTTTAAAATATTTAAACTTGCGGGATCCATTTCAAACTGAATCACGGTATAAAAACCCTCTGTATCATGTTTTATCTGGTACGCAAATTTCCTTTTTCCCCATAAATCTACTTTTCCAATAACCCCCGATAGAGTGGTTATTTCGTCTTGTATTTTTTGGGAAAGATTCTTTGCTTCTTTTTCGCCTAAATCTATTTTCCCTATTGTCATTAGCTCGTATTTTTTCATATGTTTTTTAGCGTTACCTGGGATTATATACCCAATTTCACGCGATGCCATAAGTAAAGTTCTACCTTAAATAGAATTTACAGCTTTTGAATATTACTAAATCAAAGTCTAAATTGCAAGTAAAAAGTTATACCTACACGTTAAACCTGAACTCCACTATATCTCCATCTCGCATAACGTATTCTTTGCCCTCTAATCTAACTAGACCCTTTTCCTTGGCCTTTTTGAGGCTCTCAAAGGGCAGAATATCGCCGTAGTTTATGATCTCAGCCGAGATGAACCCCTTTTCAAAATCGGTGTGAATTTTGGCAGCTGCCTGAGGAGCCTTTGTACCTTTAGTAACCGTCCAAGCTCTAACCTCTTTAGGCCCCATGGTTAGATAAGACTGCAAGCTTAAAATCTCGTAACATTTTCGTACAACTACATCTAAGCTGCTTTCCTTAATGCCCAAATCCTTCATAAACTCAATTTGGTCGCTTTCGGATAATGAGGACAATTCAGACTCTATCTTGGCTGATATCTTTACCCCATGGTATTTAGCTATTATCGGTTCGTAATCAGAATCTTGAGTAATATCTTCTTCAGAAACGTTGAAAACATGTATCATAGGCTTCATTGTCAACATCGGAGTGTCAAATATAAGCCCTAAATCATCATCCGATAGTTCTACTGAATTAGCCATTTTACCCACGTTTAAAACTGCCTCTATGTTACTTAGTATTTCAATCTTTCGAGTAATTTCTGTGCTCTTATTGCCTTTTTGATCATCTTTTAATTTTGGGAGCCTTTTACTCAAACTTTGTAAATCGGATAGAATTAGTTCGGTATTTATAATCTCGATATCCTCATTGGGATCGCCTGTACCGGTTTCTATTATATTGTCATCTTTAAATGCCTTTACTAGGTGCAAAATTGCATCTACCTCCCGGATATGCCCCAAAAATTCGTTTCCTAAACCTTCGCCCTCTGAGGCGCCCTTGACCAAACCTGCTATATCGTAAAACTTAATTACGGCCGGGATAATCTTTTCAGGCACTTCCCTATCCCCTATTTTTCTACCGTAATCATTTTGGACAAACTCGGCAAGCTTTTGAAGTCGCGGATCTTTTACATCTACCATGCCGATATTCGGCTCTATGGTGGCAAAAGGGTAATTGGCTGCTAGTGCGGCTTGTTTTTTTAATAGTGCGTTAAATA
>CAZHAM010000017.1:9559-12752 GCA_964530415.1 uncultured Candidatus Saccharibacteria bacterium
CAATGCCCAATAAGATTATTTTGCGCTCAATCGTTTATATTTTTATCCTTTTAGCAACTGTGAATGCGTCTAAACTATTGGCAGCGGACGTAGCGGCCCCAATTACAACTTCGCAAATAACTCCTGCTTTGCCTGATGGTAATAACAACTGGTACACAGTCCCCGTTCAACTTATTTTTACCGCAACGGATCTGGAAAGTGGTGTAGCTCAAATAATGTACAAATTGGACAACAATAGCTGGCAAGTAATTAATTTCACCGATACTTTAAATCTTGCGCCAAATCCTTCTTTTGAAAATTACTCCGCTACATCAACCGCAAAGGTTCAAAGTTGGGCTGCTACAACAACGGATTCTAATACTATTCATTCGCAAGATCAGGATGTAGCCCTAACGGGGTTTGAAATCTCTTCAGCAAAAATAGCTACAACAGGTACAGGATGGCACGGCATTAATCACTCAGGTAACTTTTCCATCGCATCACCTTATGCAAATATGTCGGCGTCAGTTTGGGTAAAAACTGAAAATGTCACCGACACAACACAATTTAAAGTTTACGCGGTTTCTCCCGACGCAGAAAGCCAGCCAACTGTCTTTACTCAGATCAGCCAAAGCTCTACTCTCACTGGAACCAATGACTGGACGCAAATTAGTTTAAATTTTGTAGTAAACGTTGATAATGCAGTCGGGGTTTATATAGACCTAGGTCTCAACGGACCGGGAACTGTTTGGTTTGACGCGATAACAATAACAGACTCGGTTAGTTCGGCCCAAACGACATTTACGGTAGGGGCAGATGGTGTACATACCGTTTCCTTTTATAGCATAGATCGCGCAAATAATACCGAGACATATAGCTGCACTGGTACAATAAAAAACTGCGTGAATTTTCAAATTGATCAGGTTCCCCCGGGCAATTGGCACGATTCCGGTGCATTTAGAGATCCAAATGATTCGAGTCATGTATTATATGTTTTTACAACAGTGGAGGATCCTACATCGGGCGTCTCTACACTCAGTGACAAGTACCAGTATCTTACGGATTTTAATCCGGAATTCGGAAGTTATTCGAATATATCGGCATGTAACTCTACCTGGCAAATTGATCAGTACGTTTCTCTGGCGCCCCCCTCATATTCATCTGGAGATAATTCTGCTTATCTAATTACGCAAAAAACTGATTTCTGTAACAATGACTGGAAAACTTGTAAAATCGTAAAATTTTATACCGAGGATGTAGCGGGAAATTCAGTTACAAAGGACTATTGCATAAACGGCCCGTGGATTCAATTTAATGGCAAAGGAATCGTCAGGGCTAACGGAGGTATAGATATGATTTCAGAACCCCCGTCAACAAACACAGACGGTTTAGTTGAAGTTGGAAACAGCTTAATCAGTTTTTTCACATCTACTAACAATTTAAGACTTTTTAATTCACCACAGCCAACAAACTATGATTACGACAAGTTTCTGGAAACAGTCACTGCTACCCCTACAAACATAAATGCACTAAATACTCAAAGCGGAGTCTTTTTAATCGATTCTGATTTCGAGATTATAAATGCGACACTTCCCGGGGACTATGACTCAGCGACATTTAATCAGATTGTATTTGTTAACGGTAATTTAAGAATTTCTGATGATATTGAGTTATCCGGTTCCTCTACAGCGTTGTTTATTGTAAAAGGTAATGTAGAAATTGCGAGAGACGTGGAGGTCATAAATATTGCCATCGCTGCAGATGGAGATTTTTATACAGCGTATGATGCTAGTGTAGGTCAAGCTTCACGTACTTTAAACCTTAGCGGTTTTTATTCAGCAAACAAATTCTACTTTCAGAGAACTCTCCAAGGTACAAACAACTCCGTTACTCCTACGGAATATTTTACCTATGAACCAAAATACTTGTTAGAACTAAGAGATTATCTGGGGGAAAATTCAGTTAGCTGGTCAAAAGTTGATTAGGCAGATTAAAGTTTTCTTTTTACCTTATACTTACCGTTTGGCGTATCTTCAACAACATAGCCCATTTCTGAAATCTGTTTTCTTACAATATCTGCTTTATCCCATATACCGTTTTTTCTGTATTCAGAACGTGTTTTCGCCAAATCTTCAATTTTTTGAGGAATTTCAAAACCGACATAATCGACTAGATTAAAACCTAATACCTCGTCCATTTTTAGTGCAGTCATTAGCTTTTCAGGTTCGGGTATTTCGCTTTTTAACATATCCCATAAAACCGCCAAAGCCTTTGGTAAATTTAAATCCTCATTTAATGATTCGGTAAACTTAGAGATAAATCTCTGATTAGGCTGGGACTCCTTGCTTTCTTTATAGCTTCCGATTAAATCGTACAGTTTCTTTAATGAATTTTGAGAAGCCTGAAGTGCGTCCCAAGTAAAATTAAGGCCCGAACGATAGTGCGCGGTCATATAGAAATATCTTAGAGCCATGGGCTCGTAACCCCTGGTTTCGATGTCTTTTATAGTATAGGCATTTCCCAAACTCTTACCCATTCTTCCACCGTCAACCTGCAAAAATGCGCCGTGCATCCAATAATTTACAAACTTTTTACCCGTTGCGCACTCGCTTTGAGCAATCTCGTTTGGATGGTGAATCATTTTAAGGTCCTCGCCTCCTAAATGGATATCAATTGTGTCGCCTAGCTCTTTCATAGACATGGCTGAGCACTCGATATGCCATCCGGGAAACCCTACTCCCCAAGGAGAATCCCATTCCTGCCATCTTTTTTCTTCTTTTTTTGAGAATTTCCACAATGCAAAGTCGCTGGGATTTCTTTTATCGGGGTTTGGCTCTACTCTAGCCCCCTCCAAAATCGATGTTTTGTCTATTCCTGCTAATTCTCCATATTCGTCAAATTTAGAAGTATCAAAGTAAACTCCATCTAAAATCTCGTATGTATAGCCATTTCTTTCCAATTTCTTGATTAACTCTATTTGTTCTTCAATGTAATCGGTCGCTCTCGTATACTTTTCGGGTGTTGAATAGTTTAATTTTTCATATGATTTATAAAAATCGGCAATATAATAGTCGGCAATTTCACGTGCACTTTTGTTTTCTCTCTGAGCTGAAAGCTCCAATCTATCACCTCCTACATCGGCGTCGCCTTGGTTGTCTCCTGTTAGGTGCCCCACATCAGTTAAATTCATTATAAATTTAACTCTGTTGCCGTT
>CAZHAM010000018.1:0-11651 GCA_964530415.1 uncultured Candidatus Saccharibacteria bacterium
CGGGAATACAAGAAAGCCCCGTCACCATATAAAAGCTCCAAATTTATTAATATCATTACAAATGATAATATAGCTTTATGCTTTACTCAAAACTATTCGGAAAAACAAATAAAAGTGCAAAAGAATATGATTCGATAAACGCCACTCTTTTAATAAAAGCGGGCTTTATAGATCAGACAATGGCAGGAGTTTACTCATATCTTCCATTAGGGTTAAGGGTGCTGAGCAAAATAACTAACATTGTACGCGAGGAAATGGATAAAATAGGGGACGAGATATTAATGCCTGCTATGGGGCCTCTTGAAAACTGGGAAGCAACCGGGCGCAGACAAAGTGTAGATATTCTTTTTCAAATTACCCCGGCAAACGAACAGTCTAAAATAAAAAATGATTCAACTTATATTCTTAATCCGACACACGAAGATATTGTTACTCCTATAGCCAAAAAATTTAACTTTAGCTACAAAGATTTGCCTTTTGCCGTTTACCAAATTCAGTCGAAATTTAGAAACGAGGCTAGACCCAAATCCGGATTATTGCGGGGACGTGAATTTATAATGAAGGACTTATACAGTTTCCACAAAAGCGAAGAGGAATTTAAAGAGTTTTATCTAAAAGCAAAAGAGGCATATTTAAAGGTTTACGAAAAACTCGGCTTGAATGAAAGTGTTTACTATGTTGCAGCTTCAGGAGGAGATTTTACCGATGATTTTTCACACGAATTTCAAATAAGATGTGAAACCGGCGAAGATACAATTTTTTATGACGAGCAGGATAAAGTAGTTTTCAACAAAGAAGTCGCGCCTTGTTTATCTCCGGAACCGACACAGGAAAAAGAAGAAAAGACTATGGAGGAAATTCTCACTGAAAACGTAACGGGTGTAGAAGCGTTAACTAAATTTTTAAATGTAGCGCCCGAACGAACTACCAAAACAATTTTGTACGAAACAGATACAGGAGTTATTGCAGCTGTTGTAAGAGGGGATTATGACGTAAATGAGGTTAAACTTAAAAAAACCGCAAAAGCAAGATGGGTCAAACTTGCATCTCCCGAAAAAGTAAAAGAGGCAACTGGCGCTGAACTAGGTTACGCAGGAATCTTGAATTTATCCGAAAAAGTTAAAGTTTATGTTGATGAGGCTGTTAAGTATTTAATCAACTTTGAAATGGGAGCCAACAAAACAAACTATCATTATGTAAACGTAAACTGGTATCGCGATTTGCAAAAACCCGAGGTATTTTACGATATAAAAATTGCTAAAGAAGGAGACATTTACCCAGACACAGGTAACACTTACATAACTTTTAAGGCAAGCGAGGCAGGAAATATTTTCCCTCTTAAAACTAAATACACAGATGCGTTTGGCTACACATACACTGATCAGGATGGAACAAAAAAACCTGTTTATATGGGAAGCTATGGTATAGGGATTTCCAGATTAATGGGGATCTTGGTAGAAAAATTTCACGACGACAAAGGAATAATTTGGCCAGAACAAGTTGCGCCGTTTAAAGTTCTTTTAGTAGGACTCAATTTAGAAGACGCTGAGGTTAAGAAAAAAGCCTACAACTTATACCAAAAAATGGTTGATTTAAACAAAGATGTACTTTTTGACGATCGAGAAAATATTTCGGCAGGAGAAAAACTTTCGGATGCGGATTTGATGGGAATTCCTGTAAGAGTCGTGGTTTCTAAAAAGTCCGGCGATAAATTTGAGGTTAAGCGCAGAGAAGATAAAGAAGGAAAACTTGTTACTGAAGACGAGCTATTTACTAACCACACTCTTTAAAACTGCATTATATCTAATGACGGGTTAGCTTTAATGTTTGAGTAATCAATATTTTTAAATTTATCTATTCCGTATTTTTGCTGCAAAAAATATGCGGAACCTGCGATATAAACAGCGTTATCGGTGCATAACTCAAAAGGGGGTACATTTAACAAAATTGAGTTTTTATCGCATTCGGTTTGCATCCTCTGACGAAGTTTTGTATTTGCCGACACGCCTCCTCCTAATATAATCGTTTTTACATTATGTTTTAACGCGGCCTTTATTGTTTTATTTACCAGCACATCCACAACTGCGTTCTCAAATTCAAACGCAAAGTTTTTAACCTGAGTTTCATTTAATTGATTTAGCTCAACAAATCTTTTGACTGCTGTTTTTAATCCTGAAAACGAAAAATCAAAAGAGTCATGGGTTATCATGGGGCGGGGAAGTACGCCCTTAAATTCATCTTTTTCATATTCCGTGGCCAGTTTTGAAAGTTTGGCACCGCCTAAATATTTGCTGATGCCCAAAAGTCTCGCTGTTTTATCAAATGCCTCGCCGGCAGCATCGTCCAAAGTACCCCCTAAGTACTCAAAATCGTAATGACCGCGCATCAAAATAATATCGGTATGCCCTCCGCTTACAACCAACCCTATCATAGGAAAAGATAAACTCTCTGGGTTATCAATAAAGTTTGCGTACAAGTGGCCAATCAAATGATTTACTGGGATTAATGGTTTTTCCCATACAAAAGATAGAGCCTTTGCCGACTCTATTCCTACAATTAACGATCCGATGAGACCTGGGCCTATTGTGACCGCAATAGCGTCTATTCCTTGGTGGGGGTCGAGCCCTGTTATTTTTTCGAATTTCTCTAAAGTATCAGAGATTACAGGAACAATAAACTCAACTTGCTTGCGGGCGGCGACTTCGGGCACAATTCCTCCGGTTTTTTCATGAAGTTCTTTTGATGTTGCGATTGTGCCACAAACACTTGTCACACCGTCTTTGACAACGGCTGCAGCTGTTTCATCACACGAACTTTCTATTGCCAATATGTTCATACCGTAAGATTTTATACAAATGGGTAAAATATGCAAAGACTAAAAGGCTACTATTCTGTGGGCGTGTACAAATCTGATTTAACCTTTTTAAGAGCGGTCTCAGTTGGATTTTTATCTCCCTTGCTCTCCTCTTTTACAATATAATTTACGGCCGTTTTTAGTAAATCTACAACTCTGTCGTTACCGGCGCGATCTGCAAGAGGTGATATCTTTGAAAAAGGTGCGGAGTCAACTAAAGGTTTTAGATAGCTATCTGCAGCAACTTGGCTCGAAAGAGATTTTAAGCTGTATAAAGATCCGAACTGTCTAAACTTTGAAGCCTCGCTATAAAGCATCTGCTGCTGGCTCTCCTGAGACATAAAGTTAACAAATTTCCAAGCAGCGTCTTTGTTAGCACTGTTACTTGGCACCGAATACATCCAAAACGTTCCCCACGATACTGGATTTGGAATAGGAGGTTGTGGAACTTGTGCAACACCGACTTTAAGATCGGGTCTTGCTTCTAAAATATCCAAAAGCCCCCATGACGGTACAAAAACTATCGAGACTCTTTCCTGAACAAAGGCTAAGGATGCTTCGGGGAAAGTGGCATCCCAAATTTTATCTTCGAGACTGAAGTTAGTATAAAAAGCTAAAGCATCCTGCGCTGATTTCGAATCAATATTATCCGGAACAGCCACGGCAGCTTGAGCGAACATCAACCCCAAAATATCTGAAAAGAAACTAATGTTATCGGCTGTTCCTATTGCAGCCCCCGCTCTAAGAATCAGCTCTTTGTTCTTTTCATCGTATCGGGTAAGTGTTTTGGCAACACTTCTAAACTCTTCCCAGCTTGAAGGTGCGTCTAACTGATTGATTTCGTCAAAATGGTTTTTGTTGTACACCATCATTAATCCGTCATAGTATGCTGGAACCGCATAAATTGCGCTGTCCTGCAAACCCTGCTGGGTTGCTGAGGGATAAAATCTATTTGAGTAATCTTCTGCACTCATTAAGTTTGAGGGCATAGAGGAAAGAGAATCTTTTAAGTAAGGTGCCCAAGAATTATGAATCAATACTATATCAGGAGCGTTCTGCTCTTTTACCCTTGTATAAACATTATCTTTGTACTCTCCCGGTTTTAACACCGATCTGTCTTCGTAGGTTATCGTTATATTGGGATTTTCTTCTTGGAATTTCTTGATTAAAACGTCGGTAACCTCGGGATTTTCCCACAGCCCCCACATTGTCAAAGTTACAGAACTTTGGACTTCTGTTTTAGCGGGAAAGAATTTACTTATCACAGGGCCTATTACCGGAAGCTCCTGTACAGTACAGGCGGTCAAAAAAAGAGGCAATGCTAATAGTAGGGCAGATACGATTATCTTTTTTCTCATTAGGTAATTATAGTCAGAGATAAAGTTATTTGTCTATATGCTTTAAACTTACTCCCATTGCTAGTCCTGTGAGGAGCCAAAACAATAGCTGGGTTTGGTGGATAGTGAAGAAGTAATGGTCAAAGGAACCCATAAAAGCAACCTGCAACAAGGATATAAAAGGCAACGTATCCGCACCTACAGTTTTTTTAGCCAAACTAAACAAAACAACAAAGAAACTCATTAAAAAAACTATGGCAAATATACCCGATTCGGAAAATGTGAGAATAAAAATATTGTGTACAGGTTGAACAAAACGTAACCCCTGGGAATATTTAGTTAAATAATCTTCAATGTGCAAAGTGTTTGATTTATAGCCAACACCAAAAAACGGTTGCTTTTTGATCATCTCCAACGAAGAGAGCATGAGGTTCTGCCTTCGATGAATAGAAGCCGGCGGTTCGTTTTTAAATAAATTGTTTACATACAGCACCGAGAAACCTAAAAGGAAGATCGCAACAAAAAGAGCCGGCATATAGTTTTTAGATTTTTCAAACATCAATAATATAAGTCCTAAAAGTAATCCGAGCCATGCGCTTACACTCAAGGTTAGTAAAAGCGCTAAAACCAAAACCGCGCTAACAAAAAAAGTAACGGGACGAATGTTCTTGTCAAAAAACTTAATGTATCCGAGCAATAAAATTAATATCACTGATAGGTATCCTCCAAAAATATTGGCGTGCCTAAACAAACCGTATGCCGGAATGGTTGATACTCCAAGCACATTTTCTTTGATGATATTTCTTGTTGAAAATGTAAAAGGCTGTTCTCCCAATACCAAATAGTTGTTAAATAAAGAACCTTGTTTTAAAAATTGGCCGAATCCAAAAACGCACGAAACCAGCGCCCCTATAACTAAAAACTTTAAAATACTTTTAAATTCCTTGGCAAACTCAACTTCAATAACAACGTAAACGCTAAATAGAAAGTAAAAGAACATTCGTAAATATTCCAAAAAAGAAATGAGAGGTGCTTTAGAAACGAAAACTGAAATGGAAGTGATAAGTACATATCCTATTAAAAATAAGAACGCTTTCTTTTTGGTGAAAACCTTTTTTGTAAAAACTTTTAACTTATTCAGAGCTTTATTTTCGAAAAACCACAAAACCAACATTAAAATAATCAATAAATCCTGAACAAAAACTGTGGGGACAAGATAATCAACTAAAATGCCGTCAACATACGAATTCTTAAAGATAAAATGCTTTCCTAAATTTACAGGTAGTAAAACTAAGATTATGAAAAAGATGTTTTTTGATTTCATTGCTTAAGTTCAAGCGAGGCAGCGTGAGCTTGGTTAATAAAAGTATCGTCTAGTTCAGTTAGTTTTTCAACATAAAGGGCTTTGGCAATTAAATAATCGGCGATGTGAGGATTTTTAGATAAAAACGGCCCGTGAAAATATGTCCCAAGAGAGTTCTTATAGTGTATGCCCTCAGTCCCGTCCTTAGAGTTGTTACCATTGCCAATAATAACCTGGGCGAGTTTCTCGTTTTGATTTTTTAAAAACGTCCTTCCGCCGTGGTTTTCAAAACCTACTATAGTGCTACCTGTACGATTATTATTTTTAAAGTAAATATCGTCTAAAATGCTGTTATCGAGCTTCGCGCTAACATTGCCTATACACCTGGGGCTTTTTTGACCAAAATGCTCTGTATTTAAATCAAAAATACCTAAGCCTTCAAGAACCAGTCCGTCAGAAGCCTTGTAAAAGTTACCTAAAAGCTGATAAGAGCCGCAAATAAATAACCCGATACCGTCTTCTTCTACATAATCTTTTAAATACGAGCCTTTTTCGTTCAATAAATCCTTATACATACTTTTTTGACCGGAATCAGGACCGCCTCCCATAAACACAATGTTGTAGCTTCTCATCATAGGGGAGTCGAGTTTTGAATGTTCGTCTATCAAATCCACCTGGCAAGAAATATTTCTCCATTCACATCTTTTATACAATATTTCGATATTCCCGTTATCTCCATACAGATTAAGTTGATCTTTATAAAAATAAGCTATTTTAATTTTATTACTCACTTTATAAAATCTTTTTTCCCGTTAAAATTTTTCTTACTTCCAACATAGAAGAGTAGTTGGGTAAAACCAAAACATTTTTGTAGCCGGAAACTTTTATTCTATCTAATATTTTTTGGTAATTTTTACTGCAATTATTTTCCTCGACTAAAACTTCGGCATATTTTAATCTAACTGCCATATCCCGGTATCTGTTTCCTGAAATAAATATTTCCCTACCCTCGAGTGCAATTTTAAATTTTTCTGAATCTATATCGAAAATCCAAGATACATCCCTACCGTCTGGAATATTATCGTTTAACAAAATACAAACCGCATCGGGATCTATTTCCTTACTTATCAAAACATCTAAATTTGTATTAAAACTTGCCGGATTTTTTGCAAGTAATATTTTTATTTTAATTTCTCCAAGCATTACTTCTTCCCCGCGTCCGTAAGCGGGTTCAAAATCGTGCAAAGCTCTTACTATTTCGTCCTCTTCTAGGCCTGTTTGACGGCAAACAGCGAATGCCGCGTTTACATTTTTAGCATTGTAATACCCGACAAGAGAAGTACTTTTAAGCAGCTCTCCCGAATCGCCAAACTCAATCACTTTTCCTCTAAAATAATCTTTTATATCTTTAAAAACAGACTGGGTTGAATCAGTAAAAACTACTGTCTGAGTTTGATTAATTTCGGACAACGCGGCTTTCCATTTTTCATAAACTATATCGACCTCCCCATACCTGTCCAGCTGATCCCGAGATAAATTTAGTAAAACAACTGTGTGGGGATTTAAGTGTTTTAAAACTGAAGGAAGAAAAAACTCATCTACCTCCAAAACCGCGATATCTGATTTCACTTTCCCTGTCACAGAAGTGTTTAATAAAATTGCCGAAGCTATTCCGTTTAAAACATTTGCCCCGGAACTGTTATTTAAAACTTTAAAACCTTTTTTGTTTAATATGTGAGTAATTAATTTCGATGTAGTTGTTTTTCCGTTTGTTCCTGAAACCACGATAACACCGTTCTTAAAATTAATTTTTGAATTGTTTAGTAATTGTGGATAAATCTTTAAAGCATAAAATCCCGGAAGAGTCATGCCTGCACCAAGTTTAAAAAATCTTAAAATTAAATTTGTTAGATGAGCTATGTATAAAGACAAGTAAAACATGTTAGGTTTATTTTAAAGGTTTTTGTACTTTGTGGGTAACTTTTTCCACCGAATTCATCGTTATATTCTGTATATATAATAAGTCGTAGTTATAGTAGAGCTTGTGGATATGTGGGTAACCGGCTTTTTCATTTATGCCGTAGCTATTGCAAGGTATGAGTTTTGTTGACAAGTATTTTGCTTTCATATCGGCTTTTTAGTATAAACTAACGGTTCATTTGTTGTCACTTAGCTATTTCGCTCATGTATATAAGTCGGTTTCTTTGGTGGATAACATTGTGGATAACTTAAGGTGTTTTTCCACAATTTAGTATCACTCATTAAATATCATTTGCTTAACATTTATTACATCCTGCTTTGTTTTTGCAGTGTGTGAAACTTCTCCGCTTATTTTTTCTACCCCGTGCATAATCGTTGTGTGATCTCTTCCTCCCAAAAATTCTCCAATAGACATATAGGGTGTTTCGGTTAATTCTTTAATAAGATACATCGCAACTTGTCTTGGGATAACTAACTCTTTTGTTCTTCGAGATCCTTTTAAATCCGCACTTTTAACTGAGTAATAATTACATACTGCTTTTAAAACACTATTCATATTTACCGGTTTTTTAATATCGTCTTTAATTGTTTGGCCTAAAATTTCTAAAACTGTTACCTCGTCTATTTCGCGTCCGGTTGTTGTAGCGTTTGTTAGAACTCTTAAATAAGCACCTTCGAGCTCTCTTATGTTTGTACTTACTTTTTCTGCAATAACACTTATAGCCTCGTTTGTAATCGGATCGTTGTTCTTGTCTCTTTTTGATCTTAATATCGCTACCTTAGTTTCGTAGTCCGGTGTTTGAATATCCGCAATTATTCCGCTGTTAAATCGGGAGGTGATTCTTTCGGCAATGTTAATAAAATCTTTTGGTGGCCTGTCCGAAGTAATAATTATCTGCTTCTGAGTCATATACAACGCATTAAATGTGTGAAAAAACTCTTCCTGAGTAGATTCCTTGCCTGCGATAAACTGGATGTCATCAATTAAAAGTACATCTGCTTTTCTAAACTTATCTCTAAATTCATTTGATGTATACCTTCCCCCTCTTTTACCTCCTTGAATTGATTCGATCAGCTCGTTTGTAAATGCCTCTCCGGTTGTATACACAATTTTTACCGACGGAGTTCTTTGTAAAATTCTATTTCCTATAGCTTGCATCAAGTGAGTTTTACCCAAACCAACTCCCGAGTAAAAAAATACCGGATTGTAAACTTCGCCAGGCTTTTCTGCTACAGCCATAGCGATAGCGTAAGCCAGTTGGTTATTATTTCCCTGAATATAATTTTCAAATGTAAATTTCGGTGATAATCCGGCTTTCTTACTTCTTTCTTTAAATATCTCGTCGGGGCTTTGTTGCGGAGTAAAAAGAGGCGCGCTTGAATTTGGAACAGTTCGAGGGTCAAAAGTAACGGGTGATTTATCAATTTCGTAATTTACAAAAAACTCAGTTCCTGCAATTTTATTTACAGCGCCTTCAATTTGTTTGCCAAATCTTTTTTGTAAATCTTTTCTGTAAAAATCTGTATTACACAGGATATCAATTGAGGTTTCAGTTAGGTTTGCGACTTTAAGTTTGGCCAACGCAGTTTTATATGACAGAGGATCAGCCTTAATCTGAAGTTCTGCCAGCACAGCTTTCCAAAAGTCTTTTATGTCTTGCATGTTGTTTTCGGGCATTTTTATGAAACGGAAATTATTTTGGACAGTTAACTAAATCTACCACGAGTTATCCACAATCGTAAAGCAGTTAATATTGGAGTATTTGCTAGTATACGGGTATATTTCGGGTACTTTTGAATATTTATTCACATAGCACGAAAGGCTTATATATTAGCTATTGACAAGTATGCCCAGTTTGGTACAATCCTCTATCGCCTATGAATAGCCAAGATAAAAAAATAAAACTGAATATAAAGGGAAAGTTCAAAAAGTTTTGGGCTGAAACACGCATAAAGCTTAAAGCAAAACAGCTTGGAGTGCATTTGGACAAAATTGAACATCCCTCCAGAGAACAAGTCCATTTAGTTGTTTCAGGAGAAACACACAAGATTTGGAAGATTGTAAACTGGTCTCAAAAAGGTGGCTTATTCCTTAGCGTTACCGACATTAAGATTGAGTTTATTAAATAACTCTATTACTTTTTGCTGAGTTTCAGGATCAAACATCATATCTTTGTATTCTTTACCTATATTTCGCGCAAACATCACAAAATCATACGAGAAATCTACGCAATTCTCAGGAAATTTTTCAATTTCCTCTTCGTTTTTTATCATAATGAGTGCTTCCATTCCCGCTTTCTGCGCAGCAAAAGCCCCTATAAGAGAGTCTTCGATTACTAAAACTTCGTTTGATTTAACTCCCAATTCCGCAGCGCATTTTTGATAAATCTCAGGATTAGGTTTACTGTGTTTTATCTCGTTCCCATAAATTTCGTAATCAAAAATCCCGTCTATTTCGAGTTTATTAATTATTGCCGTAGCCGCATCTCTATAGGAGTTTGTTGCTAATGCAATTTTATATTTAAGCTCAGTTTTAAGATAGGCTGCAAGTTCCCAAAAACCTTCTTTGGGTTCAATTTCAAGTCCGGGTTTTTCAAGAGAGACAAGCAAGTTGTCGAAAGTTTTTTGAGCCAGGTAGTCTATTTTTACGTCTGTATTAGGCGCCAGTTCCTTTGTTATCTGAGTCCACTTATCGTGTAGGGACATACCTCGGTCTAGGTCATGAAACTCAATGTAGGCAATCGAGAGCTCTTTAGAGGCCGTTTTGGAAATCGCGTCGTGCCATACCTTTTCGGTGTCAGAAATTGTTCCGTCCAGGTCGAAAATAACGGCTTTTCTGTTTAAAAAATAATCAAACATTGGCATAGGTATAGACTAGCAAAAAATCGCTTCACATTAAAGTTTATAGTATCATTAACAATATGGATGACATTCAGCAGGATCGGCACGAAACCGGAAATTTAAAATTTAAATGCCCTACTTGTGGAAAAATTAATCAAGATGAGGTGCTCTTTTTGTGCAACGTTTGTAATCAAGAAGATTTGATATTAACAAATGGTGTTTATATTTGTCCCTCGTGTTTGCAGCCCGGCGAAAACTTTGAATGCATTAAGTGTGGGTCGAAAGAGGTTCACTTAGAAAGTTCTCTACCCTCGAAATAGTTTTTTAAAATGATTGCCGCTGATATATGATCGGTTGTTCCGCGTGCTTTTCTCGACATACCCATACTTATAGCAGCTCGCAAAGCATCAACTGAGGAAGAATGTTCGTTATAAAAATCAACGGGTTTTTTTGTAAATATCTTTAAAAGTTTTGCAAATTTTCGTACCTGAATAGATTCGTGTGTTTCTTTTCCAGCTGCGCTTAAGGGCAGTCCCACAACAATTTTAGAAATTTTATTCTGTCTCACAAGCCTTGAGATTTCATGAATCGCAGTGTTGGTATCTTTTCCGGAAATAACTTTTAACGGAGTTACAAAGGCATTTTTGCCGAATGCGAGTCCGATATTACTTTCCCCATAATCTATTCCTAATAGAGTTTCGTTTTCGTTTTTTTGCATATTTACCTGTAATTCTACTCTCTAACGATCTCTATTTCGATTTTGTCGGGATTCATTGGAACCTTATTAAAAAACGGCATAGTCGGAGTGATCTTAAGCTCATATGTTTTTACATTGCTTATTCCTCCCAGTACTTTTTGCCCCTCATCAAAGGTTTTACCTCTAAGCCTTTCTTTCAGGCTATTTTCGTCAATTTTCGAAACAATATACGTTTTTAAAGTTACCTGTATGTCTGCTTCTTTGGCCGTAAGTGTAGAGCTGTTTGAATTGCCTAAAACTTCCACGTTGGTGTCTCTTTCTTTGTCGGAGAGTTCAAATCCTTCGGGAATCAAATCCTGAACTAGCGTGTCGGTTAACTTTGACAAATCTTCTTTTAAATAAATCAGTCCTGCAGCTGTTACAGTTTGAGTTAACGTTAGTTTGTCAGTTTCATCTTCCAGTTTGTGGCTAAATGTTTCTTTCGTAACGGTCAATGCTGTTGACCCGTCTATAAATGCTTGTTTAAGTTCCACTTTTCTTTTAAGCGCGTTGGTTGCGGAGTCTGTACCTTGGGTTTTAATTTTTTCTTTTAATTTGTCGATATCGGCTTGGGCAACAATTTTTACTTTTTCGCTTTTT
>CAZHAM010000019.1:0-11313 GCA_964530415.1 uncultured Candidatus Saccharibacteria bacterium
GCTATTTCCTGTAAAGTGGGAGAATAACCATTAACTTGAATATACTGCGAAATGTAATCTAATATTTGTTTTTGTTTTCTGTATAAAGTAACTGGACTCATAATAACCTTCGTATTTTATATGGTAAATGTATATTAGCGAATATTTACCGAATATGTCAATACCATCTTTCGCGATTTAGTTAAAAGGTCTAATATTTATATGTGGAACCAGATGTAAATAATATAACTGCTTTAAATACGCCTCAGACACCCCCCAGATCAAGAAAAAAGGTAGTTTTGACGGCTATAGCTATACTTTTGTTAATACTCATTGGCGTATTGTTTCTGATATTCTCAAAAAACAATCCTTTAAAATTAAAAGACTCGTCTGGTACTGAAATAACAAACGACGGAGAAACCGGGGAGAACGTTATAGAGGGGAATTTAGCAAAAATTAACGATGCCTACAAATTCGCTGAATTTAAAAAGACACCGACAGAATTTACCCCAAAACTCGAAAACTACACGGTTAAAGTAAACGAACTGGAAAATTTAAACGCCTTTAATGAAAAGAAAAAATTAAATTTAAATTCCGATCAGATAGGTGCTCTTGAATCAAATAATTTCTACCTAACAAAAAACAACGACGTTTTTTATTTATTAGATTCCACCAGCCATACACAAAGATACGATGACTGGACATACCTATACGCAAACGAGATCGCGAACTCCGATAGACCTGTAACCGAGCGTTCTCCTGAAAATAGTGTTTTTGTTACAACCGACTCGGTGCTCCATATTTTTCATAAGCTTTTATCCAAAGAGTTCAGTTTTATCGAGCAAAAGTTCTTTTACAAAAAAATAAGTCTTTTGACGGACGATATGTTTAAAAAATCTATTGAAGGATACAATACCTCAAAGTCCGACGCTCAGAAACAAAGTTACCAAAGACTGATTGAGTTTTTTGCAGTACCAAAATCAGTTTTAGACACAGTTTCGAGAGTTGATACCAATTCTTATGTTGTACAGGACCAGGCTTTAGACACAATTGTACAGTCTCTAAAATTAATTGATGAATGGCAGTTACCGATCCCACAATCAGAAATTGCAAAAATAAAAACCGAAGTCGAAAGAGTTTATAAGTCAGACAGTACACTGAACTCTGAGATTTATGGAGAACTCGAAAAGTTTGAAGGCTTCGAGTTTATTCATGATTACACACAGTACACTGTAAGAGGTCACTATACAAAGAATCCAGTTTTACGAAGTTACTTTAGAGCAATGATGTGGTATGGGAGAACTGGATTTTTGACTAAAAGCACCGGAATGACATTGGACGCTGTAAATATCACCAATATGTTAAAGAAATCCCCAAATCTTCAGGATTGGGAGGCAATTTATGCCGCAACATCTTTTTTTGTCGGAGAAAGCGATGATTTAGGAATAACACAGTATGACAAAGCAATGACAAATGTAGGCTATGCCGATGAAAATGATATCGAAAAGTTAAAAACAGAATTGGCAAATGAAAAAGGTCCCCAAATTATGTCGTCAATAATTTTTGGACAGAGTGTTACTGAAATGTCAAAACAGGAACTTCAAAATGAAACAAAAAGCTTTAGATTTATGGGTCAAAGATTTACACCGGATTCATTTGTCTATTCGTATCTAACTCAAGGTCAGGAGAAGCCCGATCCGGAAACAGGCCAAAGATTACCTTCAATGACAACACCTTTATTGTTCATGAGTACTCTCGGTAACAAAACCGCTGAGACGTATTCACTAGAATGGATTTCAAAAAACGCTAAGGATTCCGATAAGGTACTGCCTAAAAAACTAGATGAACTAAAAATAAAATTTGTTGCTCTTGACGAGTCATTTTGGACTCAGAACATTTATCTCTCATGGATATACGCAATCGATTCTTTAGATACTGCAGGAATGGATAAAAAAGGGTACCCGATGTTTATGAAAAACTCCACATGGGACGATAAAAGTCTCCAAGCTTCTTTGGGATCTTATACAGAATTAAAACATGATACGCTACTGTATTCCAAGCAGTCTTACGCCGAGATGGGTGCTGGTGGAGATATTGATGAAAATATTCCGCCTGTTCCAAAAGGATACGTTGAGCCAAATATCGAATTTTATGACAGAGTGCTTGCATTAAATAAGATGGTATACGAAGGGTTCGATTCGCGCGGATTGATGGACAACGTTTTTGAATATAGAAACCTGAACTTTAATAGAGTTGTTGAGCAATACAGAGATATTTCGGTACAAGAACTACAAAACGATCCAATAAATGAAGAAACATTTGAACAATTGAGAACATCATATAGTGTGCTTAACGATGTGGTTTCGCCGTTGCCGGATGAAATAGCGACCGAAAATCTGGCCAGAAGTGCGGTAATAGCCGATCTCCACACAGATGTGGTTATGAGCAAGATTTTGTACGTTGCAACCGGTATACCAGACTATATTTATGTGGCTGTAAAAGATGTTAACGGAACAAGACTCACACAAGGGTTAGTTTATAGATACTATGAGTTTACTGGAGAGCTTGGCGGTACTCGACATTCAGATGAGAGTTGGAAAGAGGTGATTTATTCGGGTGGAAATGCAGAAATCCCGAATATTCCTGCTTGGTCGCAAAAAAACTATAAATGAAATTTAAAACTTTTCCTTTAAACTTAGTTCTTTCGCTTTTAGTTGTAATTGTTCTTTTTACAGTTTCACTAATTAGTAAGCCTGAGGATAGTAATGAATACACTTTAAATGAACAAACAAATTTAGTCGAAGGTAGCAAACTAAAGCCATACTTCAATTCAAAAGATGAATTTTTGAAAATATATGAGAGTGTTAGGGAAAATGGAAAGCTAAACGCACGCGCAGTTATCTTGTCTCATCATTACTTAACTTCGTCCGATATTGCACAAACTTTGCATTTAGTTAATCCGGATAATATTAAGAATGTAATACTTATTGGCCCGGATCACTTTAATAATTTAAGCTCTAATCTTCCAGTTGCGTACACAACTAAGTTAAACTGGGACACTGTATTCGGAGAAGTTGAAAGCTTGGCAGTAAAAGATATTGAGGTAAACAATAACCCTTTTAAAGGAGAGCACTCAATCTACACGTTAATTCCCTTTATAGAAAAAGAATTTCCCGATACAAGAGTTAGCTCGCTGATTATAAATTTAAATGCAAACGAAACTGATCTAAATTTATTAGGTGAGAATTTATCAAAAGAATATAGTTTGGACGAGACATTATTTATTGTTAGCAGTGATTTTACACATGAAGCAGATTCAATTGCTGAAACTATTGAGAAAGATTCTGTAAGTATAGCTGAGCTGAGGTCAGATAGGTTTGGAAGTCAATTAATTAACTCAGACTGCAAAAAGTGTTTCATAGTTTTAGATGGTTATCTCAATAAAAAAGACGTGGCGTTTTATTTATTTAAAAACAGCAATTCTACGGATTACGGGGGCGAAGAACAAAATATAACAAGTTATGTTTTTGGATTGTTTTTAGATAATAAGAAAACACCGCAAATTAATTTTGTTGGAGATATGATGTTTGACAGATCTATTAGACAAAGGGCCGATGAAAAAGGATACGATAAGATTCTTGAATTAATAAATCCCATTTTGAATTCCGGAGACATAAATATTGGAAATTTAGAAGGTCCCATAACTGAAAATAAATCTTTGAGCGTGGGGAGCGAAGTTGGTTCGAGAGAAAATTATATTTTTACATTTAGTCCTGAGATCGTACCGATTTTAAAACAGAATAAGTTCTTAGTTTTAAACATTGGAAATAACCATATTTTAAATTTTGGAGTCGAGGGGCAAAATAGCACCATAAAAAGTTTAAAAGATAACGGAATAGAATACTTTGGAGATTTAACTAATCAAGAGAGTTTAAGTAAATATATTATTAAAGATCTTGACGGTAGAAAAATCGCATTTGTAAATTACAACGAATTCGGAGGAAGCGGAGTAGAGGAAATAGCCAATTTAATTGCAGATATAAAACAAGAAACAGATTTCGTTTTTGTTTATACACATTGGGGAGTAGAGTACTTACCAGAATCGCCCAAATATGTTCAAGACATCGCGCACCTATTTATAGACAGCGGTGCCGATGTAGTAGTCGGTTCCCATCCGCATGTGATTCAACAAAAAGAAGTATATAAAGACAAAGCAATTTATTTCTCACTCGGCAATCTTGTAATGGACCAATATTTTAACGAAGAAGTAAAACACGGCCTTATCTTAAAAGTGATACTAACCCCGGATAATAAGCTAGTATTTGAAGAAATAGCCACAGAATCGTTACCAAACGGAACAGTTGGTTTAAAATAAATACCAAATAAAACCCGTATAGTATGATAAAATCTATAACATATGTTTAACCTAGTTTCACCCTACAAGCCAACCGGAGATCAGCCAAGAGCGATAGAAGAGCTGACAAATGGAGTAAATAACGGAGATCGCGGACAGGTATTATTGGGAGTCACCGGAAGCGGGAAAACATACGCAGTAGCCAATGTCATAAAAAATACAAACAGACCGGCTTTAATAATCTCACACAACAAAACTTTAGCAGCGCAGCTTTATCAGGAATTCAGAGATTTTTTCCCGGAAAATGCAGTTGAATATTTTGTAAGCTATTACGATTACTATCAGCCTGAAAGTTACATTCCATCAACAGATACATATATAGAAAAAGACTCAGACATAAACGAACAAATTGATAAGCTAAGACTCGCCGCAACCACATCCCTGATGACAAGAAAAGACGTAATTGTTGTAGCTTCGGTTTCGTGTATTTACAACATCGGCTCGTCCGCGGAATACACAAAAATGGCTCTTGAGCTAAAGCGCGGGATGAAATTGCGCACAAGCGATCTTCTTACAAGACTATCCCAAATTTACTACGACAGGTCAGAAATGGACTTTAAAAGAGGAACATACAGAGTAAGGGGAGAAAACGTTGACGTTTATCCGGCATATGTAGATTACGCTGTAAGATTAGAGATTTTTGATAACACGCTTATTTCTATACTCTATTTCGACCCGCTAACAGGAAATAAGTTTGATAAAGGTGCGTTTCCCGAAGAAAGACGGGGGAGCCACACAAGAATAAGCACGCAGGATCCCAAGGATTATATGGAGCACAGAGAAAAAGAGGGTAACGTAGCTGTAATCTACCCAGCAAAGCACTATGTGGCGCCCCAGGAACGTATGAAAGACGCGTATTTAGAGATCCAACGAGATTTAGAGATTAGACTAAAAGAACTCAGATCAATAGGCAAAGATTTGGAGGCGTACAGGCTTCAGCAAAGAACAACCTACGATTTGGAAATGATTCAGGAAATCGGTTACTGCAAGGGAATTGAGAACTATTCCAGATATTTTGACGGAAGAGAGCCAGGATCCGCACCGTACTCACTAATGGATTATTTCCCGAAAGATTATTTATTGGTAATAGACGAGTCCCATATAACTGTTCCGCAAATTAGGGGCATGTTTAATGGCGACCGCGCGAGAAAACAGACTCTAATTGATTATGGATTCAGACTCCCGTCCGCACTTGATAATAGACCTTTAAACTTTGACGAGTTTTTAACAAAAATGAACCAAAGCCTATTTGTTAGCGCAACACCTTCCGAATGGGAAATGGGATATTCGGATCACAAAGTATCGGAACTTATCATAAGACCTACAGGAATCATTGATCCTAAAGTAACGATATTACCGACTCAAGGTCAAATTGATGATTTGTTAGAAAGAATTAAAGTTAGGGTTGAAAAAAAAGAAAGGGTATTGGTTACTACTTTAACAAAACGTATGTCTGAGGAGCTTTCCAATTACTTAATCGAAAAAGGCATAAAAGTAACATATCTGCATTCCGATATAGACACGCTTGAAAGAACCGACATCTTAGATAAATTAAGGGCTGGAGAGTTTGATGTTTTAGTCGGTATCAACCTTTTAAGAGAAGGTTTAGACTTGCCGGAAGTTAGTTTGGTTGCAATTTTAGACGCGGACAAAGAGGGCTTTTTGAGGTCGGAAACAGCATTAATTCAAACTATGGGTAGGGCAGCACGTCACATATTAGGGGAAGTGGTAATGTACGCTGACAAAGTCACAGACAGCATGAAGGGGGCAATTTCTGAGGTGGACCGCAGAAGAGTAACTCAGGTAGAGTATAACCTTGCACACGGCATTACTCCTACAAAAATTGACAAACCAATCAGAGAAAAGCTAATTGACGAAATACTTGAAGAAACAGATGAAAAATCGAAATTTAAGCGCGAAGTGGATTACCGCCAACTTCCTCCAAACGAACTTAAAAAGGAGATCAAAAAACTTGAGGAGGATATGAAATATGAAGCCGAAACTCTTAATTTTGAGAGGGCAGCTTCTTTAAGAGACCGCATCAGGGAATTAAAGAAAATACTATAAAATACCTTAACTATGTGGTATTACTTACCCATCACAACTGCACAAAACTTACAGAATTAGAGAGAGGCTTTGGACAGGAGCTACTGTATGTTTGGATTGATTTTCGATATTTTAACTTTTATAGGAAATAAGTTGATTCAGATTGCCGAAGATTCGGCAAAGTTTACTGCGTTAAAAGCGAAAAAAATATTTAAAGATCTTAAAAAAATTTTCATATTTAAAAAGAAAAAGCCCGCCAAGACCCCAACAAAAGCTCTATCAAAAAAGAAGATGAAGGTTATCAAGCAGGTCCCGAAGGAGGATCCGAAACAAACTCCGAAATTTAAACACCGTTTTATAACTTTTCTTAAGTATCTCTTTGTTTTTTTACTTGGCTCATTCTCGACATTATTATTTGCAGTTCTTCCCTTTGAACTTTACAGATGGTACGGCGAGCTGCCCAATCCCGAAATGCTTGTAACAGAGGCAAGTTCCAAAACTACAAAAATATTAGACCGCAAGGGGAGGCTTTTATACGAGATTTATGTTGATAAACAATACGAACCGGTCAAATTAAATCAAATTCCAAAAACTTTAATTCAAGCAACAATTGCCGTAGAGGATGAAAGATTTTACTATCACCAAGGCGTGAGTCCGCTGGGCATGATAAGGGCGGCGCGCGAAACATTAATAAGAGGCAGGGTACAGGGAGGATCGACAATTACACAGCAGTTAATAAAAAATGTACTTTTGTCACAGGAACAAACTATTTCACGAAAACTTAAAGAAATCGCATTAGCGTTTATTGTCGAGTCAAAATATTCTAAAGACCAGATTTTGGAATTATACTTAAACAATATTTCATACGGCGGTACATCGTGGGGAGTTCAGTCGGCTTCGCAAAAGTATTTTGGCAAAAATGTCTGGGAATTGAGTTTGGCAGAAAGCGCACTCTTATCCGGTTTACCTTCAGCCCCCTCAACATATTCCCCGTTGAGTAATTTTGAATATTCGAAAAGCAGGCAAAAATACGTATTGGACCGCATGGTCGAAGTAAACTATATAAACGCTTCGGAGGCTGCAGCTGCGTACGACGAAGAACTCGTGTTTGCGGATCAAATCGAATACATTAGAGCTCCGCATTTTGTTGATTTAGTTAGGAAAGAACTCGAAACACGTTACGGCAAGAGATACGTTGATTTTGGTGGTTTAACAGTAACGACTACTTTGGATTTAGATCTTCAAAATGAAGTTCAGGCAATTGTAGCCGAGGAAGTTGAGAAAAGTTTAAATATTAATATTTCAAACGGTGCAGCGGTTGTTTTGGATGTTAAGAATGCAAATATATTAGCTTATGTAGGTTCAATAAATTATTTTAAGGATACGTGGGGAGCTTTTGATGTAGCATCGGCAGAGCGCCAGCCCGGTTCTTCGATAAAACCGGTCACATATGCACTTGCTTTCTCGGATAGTTTTACACCCGCATCAATAATTGAAGATTCTGAAGTTGTATACAACGTTAAAGGATCTCCCCCTTATAAACCTCAAAATTACGACAGCAGGTATCACGGAAAAGTCACATTAAGACAAGCTTTAGCCAATTCTTACAATATTCCCGCGGTTAAATTGGCCAGTGCTTTGGGGCCGAGAAATATTGTTCAATTGGGAATTGATATGGGGCTTCGGACATGGGATGTAGACGGCGCGTATGGGCTCTCGGTGACGCTTGGTGGCGAAGAAGTAAAACTTTTGGATCTGGTTAACACTTACGCAACCTTTGGTAGAAAAGGGGAATATTTAGAGGTCTCTCCGTTTTTGAGCATAAGAGACGGTCGCGGTTTTGATATTTATAGTCCGCAGTACCGCGAAAGGAAGCAAGTTTTGTCAGAGGGAGTTGCCTATTTGATTTGGCACATCTTGTCTGACAATAATGCGAGACTGCCGGCATTTGGAACACGAAATTTCCTCAGTATTCCTGATTACAAAATTGCCGCTAAAACAGGCACAACTGATTCCAAAAGGGATAACTGGACATTGGGTTTTACACCTTCATACGCAGTGGGGGTATGGGTGGGAAACAATAACAATGATCCTATGAACAATAGGTTGGCATCGGGATTAAGCGGCGCTGCGCCGATGTGGAACAGAATTTTTACAGTGGTTTTAGAGGGCAAGGGCAACGAAATTTTTGAAATGCCCGACGAAGTTTTTGTTAAAGAAGATCAAAAATGTTCAAGATCAGAGGTTTTTATAAAAGGTGGTAAGATTCCGGTTACTTTATGTCCTCCCGAAAAAAAGGATAAAGATAAGGATGATGACTAAACTCGTCACTTCACAAACCCGAAAAAATCCCGTAGAATAATTTTTGTTCCCATAAGGATGTTTATGAAAAGTGCTCTCAACCACATCATTGTTAAAGGCGCTCGCCAACACAATCTAAAAAATATCGATATCCAGATCCCCAAAAATAAAATGGTGATTTTTACCGGTGTATCCGGTTCTGGTAAATCTTCTTTAGCCATGGATACAATTTATGCAGAGGGGCAAAGACGATACGTTGAAAGTTTATCCGCTTATGCAAGGCAGTTTTTAGGCGTAATGGATAAACCTGATGTTGACACAATTGAGGGTTTGTCACCGGCAATCGCGATTGATCAAAAAACAACTTCCAAAAACCCAAGATCGACGGTAGGTACAATTACAGAAATATACGATTTTTTAAGACTTTTATACGCAAGAGTCGGCCACCCACATTGTCCCCAGTGCGGAAGAGAGATTCAGCGCCAAAGCTCAGAGGAAATTGTCGAAAGAACTATCGAACTAGTGTCACACATGCCTGAGTACAAATCCGAAAAAGGAGTTAGGTTTCTAGTTATGGCGCCGATAATAAAAGAGAGAAAAGGCGAATATTCCAGTTTAATCGAGAATTTAAAAAAACAAGGTATATCAAAGGTGAGAATAGACGGCACAATAAGAGATGCTAGCGAAAAGTTTGATTTAATTAAAACAAATAAACATTCAATTGACGCTTACGTTTCCAAGTTTATTTTAAATAAAAAAAGAGTAGAGAATAGCGAAGATGCAAAAGAGTTCAGATCACGAATCTTTGAGAGTGTGGAAACAGCGTTAAGGATGGCAAGTGGCAACGTCGTTATTTCTATAGTATCTGATAAAGGTTTTGAATTTCCCGACTACCCTAAAGTTTTAGAAGATCATTTGTTTTCAGAAAATTTCGCGTGCCCCGTATGCAACATTTCCCTATCCGAAATTGAACCGCGAACTTTTTCTTTTAACACGCCTTACGGCGCTTGTCCTAAATGTGATGGGCTGGGAACTCACCTATATGTTGATGAATCTGTAGTAATCAATCCCCGCCTTTCAATATCAGAAGGGGGAATAATGCCTTGGTCTAGATTATTTGAACATTATACCTGGACACAAAAAGTTGTCGAAGCAGTATCAAAAAAATATAACTTCTCTGTTGCCGACCCGATATCAGAATTAAGTAACGAGGCAAAAAATATAATACTATACGGGGCGCCTGAAAAAAGATTCACTGTATCCTACGTTTCGAACGATGGAAGACAGCACACATATGATGCAAACTTTGAGGGTGTTATTCCGAATTTGATGAGAAGGCATAAAGAGACACAGTCAGACTATATTAGAAACGAGATTGAAAAATATATGCTTCTTGAAGATTGTCCCGCCTGCAAAGGATCGAGGCTTAAAGAAGAATCCAAAGCTGTAGTAATAGACGGAAAAAATATTTACGAAGTTACATGCATGTCTGTTTCAAACGCAATTGAATGGTTTAACAGTTTAAACGATAAATTTAACTCAAGAGAAAAAACTATTTCAGAACAAATCTTAAATGAAATAAACTATCGCGTTAGGTTTTTGTCTGATGTAGGTTTAGGGTATTTAACTTTAGAACGATCGTCTTCACAGCTTTCGGGTGGCGAAGCGCAAAGAATTAGATTGGCTTCTCAAATCGGTTCTGGTCTTTCGGGAGTTTTATATGTCTTAGATGAACCTTCAATCGGCTTACACCAAAAGGATCAAAACAAGCTTATTAAAACGCTTCACCATCTAAGGGATTTAGGCAATACGGTACTAGTAGTTGAACATGACCAGGAAACAATGGAAGAAAGCGACTACATTTTTGATTTCGGGCCGGGCGCTGGTGAACATGGAGGTTTATTAATTGCTGAAGGAACGATCGACGATATTAAAAAGAACACAAAGTCATTAACCGGAAAATATTTGTCAAAAAAATTACGCGTTGGGAAAAGTATTAATACCAGACCGGAATCGCTAGAAGATATATATCTGCACGATCATAACGAAAAAGAGCACAAAAAAATTGAGGGCAAACATTTAAGCATCAAAGGAGCCCATGGACGCAATTTAAAAAGTATTTCTGTTGATATTCCACTTGGAAAATTTGTATGTGTAACCGGTGTATCCGGTTCCGGAAAGTCCACTTTGATTATGGATACACTTTTGACAGCTGTGAGGCAGGAGTTTGGTTTAAAAATTGACGAAAAGCCCGAACCCTTTAAAGAAATAAAAGGAACCGAATATATTACAAATGTTATCTCAATAGACCAGACTCCAATTGGGCGAACTCCTAAATCAAATCCTGCAACTTACACCAAAACATTTGATCATATTAGAGAGTTATTTTCTAAAACACAGGAGGCAAGAATTAGAGGATACCAAGCCGGGAGATTTAGTTTTAATGTAAAAGGCGGACGATGCGAGGCATGCTCTGGAGAGGGGCAGATTAGAATCGAGATGCAGTTTATGCCCGATGTTTATGTAACCTGCGAAGTTTGCCAAGGTAAAAGATACAACCGCGAAGCTTTAGA
>CAZHAM010000020.1:0-11126 GCA_964530415.1 uncultured Candidatus Saccharibacteria bacterium
GAAACTCTATTGGAATGGACTCTTGAATGCTGTGACGAACTTACTGGATTTATTGTTGCGGTAGCACTTGTTATGCCCGATAAAAAGCTGTCGGATGTAACTGTCGAAAGAGTTCTTACAAAGTTTAAACAAAAGGAGTTTGCCCGAGCAGTCGAACGACCTCAAATTTTGCAGTGTGAAGAAAAACTGCATATGTTAATAGGGAAATTCGTCGAAATAACATTAGGTGCAATGCAAAAAGATCACGACCTTTTGGGTCTTTAACAGTAAATGCTAAAATAAACATATGGATCCTCAACCACCAGCCGATTTAAACAACGCACCTCCTCAAAACGATACGCAGGAGTCAGTTGTTTCAATAGCAGAAAAGAAACAAGATGCCTTAAATAAGCAAAAGTGGTTTAAGCTAAAGATTAGGCTCGCGATTATGGCATTGGTTCTGCTTCTGGCCGGTTTAATTTTTATCGTATTTGTTTACAACGTTTACCAAGAAAACAAGCCAAGGTACGAAGCTGTGGATATTCCAAAAGATGAAGAAGAAGAACCGATAGCAGAACCCCAGAATGAACTTTCTTTTTACCAAAGTGATTTATTTAAACTTGCCTTAAAGTATCCTTCTGAAGCAACTTTAATCGAAAAAGAACTCGAGGGCGAAAATCCTCAAAAACTCGAAATCGCCTACACGCCTAAATTAGTAGATTCAAACGCACTCCCTTCTGAAGAAAATGTTTTGGAAGGAATGATTTTTAGAGTAACGCTTTTAGATATTCAAAATCGAACGCTGGAAGATATAACTAACATTAAACGGCAAAGTTATGCTGAAAAATGTCCGAATACCGCAAATATCACCGTCCCTGAAAAAGTTTTAGTTGACGGCATCGAGGGAAGAACCTTTATGGTTTATAACTGTAACGCCGATTACAAAGTAATTTATATTCCCCGATTTGGAATTTACTACGAAATCATGGGTTTGTTTGACGGAGGAGTCGGAATCAGACAAAGATATGAGAAAGCAAATGAGACAATTTTAGCCAGTTTAGATTTTTATTTAAGTGACGAGGAAATTGTTATCGATGAACCATTTAAAACTTATTTGAATCCAAAATTTGGCTTTTCATTTAGACAGCCCTCGCTCGACGAAAAATGCTGCGATATTGCTGAACCTGCTGTAAATCAAACTTACCAAAAATTTGTCGTTTACGGAGAAATCGATAAAGTTTCGGTTCCAAACAAAACAAGTATCTTGGGCGTATTTGGCAGAAAATGGGATGGTAGTAGAAATCCCGATGATTTCCCAACTTTTTTACAAAAACAAAAAGACATTTTGGTAAATGATTTTAAGGTTGTTACGGGAAACAGTCCGAGCACTTCGGAAGAAGAAGTTGATGTCGGGGACAACGGCAAAAAAGGCTACTTGCTAAAAGGCTACTCGTGGAAAGGCTATCAATACATCTTTATAGATTACAATGGCTTGGACGCGGTAGTTTTTGTTATCGATAATCAAACCGGAGATGACTTTACTCAAAAAATAAACGGGATTTTAGCTTCGTTTAAGTTTTTTTAACTTTTAATTAGTTTGCACACAAAAAAAGCTTCCATATAACTGTTGGGCACAACTCTAATAGCTTTTTCTAACTGAGAATCGTATCTTTTTCCATTAAAACTTGCTAACCCCGCGCGCAAATTATCAAGTTTAAAAGCATTTGAAATATCTTCAACCTTTAAATCGTCGTATTTTTGTAAAACGTCCGAAATAATTTCTTCGTTTTCTTCGGGAGCTAAAGTACAAGTTGAATAAACCAATACTCCGTTTTTAGTCAACAATTTGTATGCTGTGTCGATTAATTGTTTTTGTAATTTTGAAAGTCTTTTAATCTTATTTTCGCTCCAGTACTTTAGCGGTTCGCTATCCTGCAGATTAATCATCCCCTCACCACTACAAGGCGCATCAAGTAATATTTTGTCGAATTTTTGCTCAGTGTGTTTGTTGATAAATTGAGCAGGCATATTAAAAAAATACAAAATCTCTGCCCCATAAATTTGGGTTAATTTTTTTAGAGTATTTAACCTTTGCTTGTTTTCATCATTTACATATATAAAAGATTTATTCTCAGCCATATCTGCTATATGGATTGTCTTTCCGCCCGGAGCCGCACACATATCTAAGATCACATCCTGAGGTTTGGCGTCCAAAATAATTACCGGTAAATAGCTGGATGCGTTTTGAATATAAAAATTTCCGTTCTTAAAAAACTCGCTTCCTGTGTAATTGCTTTTATTACCTTCAATTATGTAGGCGTTCTCACACCAGTTTATTTTTGTAAAGTCTTTGGGATTTTCTGTAATTATATTTTGAGCGGTTTCTAAAGGTTTTAAAGTATTAAAGCGCAGTGAGCTTTTATGTTGAATTGAAAACAGCTCTGTTGTTTTTTGAGGAGAAATCCCTAATATTGCTGACGTTCTTTCGATAAAGTTCATAGAGTAAGTATATAGAAAAGGTTGAGAAATGGGTAAAAAAAGAAGAGCCCCGGTAGAACAAGCAGTGAATGAAAACACATATTCATTGTACTTTACCGGGGCGGAACAAGGAGCGAGAACCTACGAAGGCAAGGGAGGGTCAAAGCGAGCGACCGGCGAGAAACCATCGAAACATCCGAACCCACAGAACCAGCAGGAAAAGGAGGCTTTCCAGACAGACTGAACCTTGACCATAAAGACCCTCTCACTTAAAATCGCTCCAATTCGTATTATCTTTTTACACTTTTACCTAGTAGCTGTCAACTGAAAAAAATACTATAATGACAAGACGTGACTTACAAAAATAACAAAACTCAAATCCTATATAGTATAAATGTTCCGCTTTTGATTGTTGCTGTAGCCTTTAGCGCCGCTGTTGTCAAGACAAATTACGACAAAAAAGTGCGTGCTGTAGAGGCTCAGCAAGTAGCCGGCGAACAAGCTGTGCAAGACGGTATTTACAAACAAACCATAACCCAAGACGGCAAAACTGCCGAAATCACAAAAGAAGTCAGAGACGGCAAGGTTTACATCAATATCAAAACATACGACTCAAACGGCAATTTGTTAAATTCCAAGGATACAGTGAAAGATTTAAAAACACCTACTAAAACTCAAACTCAGCCCACTGTTAAAAAAACCGAAACCCAACCACCGGTTCAAAAACCGATCGAAATCCAACCTGAAGTACCTGTCGAAACAACAGAACCTATCGTAACTCCAACACCGGGACAAATTCAAAACACCAACCGATTTCAAATTGTGGGCGAATCTTATACAACAAACTCAAATTTTCCTTTAACTGTAAATGAAGAAACCGGAAACATAGTTGTTGAAACTCCTCTTAAAACTGTTGAACTTACAACAACTCCCGAAGCAATTGCGCAAAAAGCAGTTCAAGCAAGAACAATGGCGCGTGTGAATTCGGTTAAAATCGAAAGCTCCGATAACGAAAATGTAAATATCGTTTTAAACGGGTCACGAGAAATTAGCATTTTGGGCTTGGTAAATTTTGAACTTCCCGCAACTGCTGTTTTCAACGCCGAAACTGGTGCTCTTAAAAACTCGAGCTTGGATGTGGTTAGTAGGATTACCGGTGTCTTTAGCAATTAAACCCTAATTAAACTTCGATCCCCTATTTGTACAAAATCCGAGAATTTGGCTTTGTTATGAGGTTTAGACCGATTTGACGCCAAATAACCCTTTTTTTTATAGGCTATCGTGCTATAATAACCTATAATATTTGTACGCAAGTGCAATTATTTGCTGTGAACTTTGAAATCTGAATAATTAGTTCACGCCCAAACTCGATTTTTCCTAACACAAATTTAATGTGTGTTCGGTATGGTTTGGAGCGCGAAAACAGTGAAATTACCCCACTGGAATTCAAACTGGGTAAATATAACGACACTTTTTAGGAGGCTAAGATGAAAACGAACAGTAAGCGTGCATTTTTTATTGCGATGATACTTCTACTCGTAACTGTCGGCACCGCTCTGGCCTGGCCAAGAGAAGGAGAGCTGAACTGTAGCTACATAAGTATTTCGGTCATGAACGACCCGCAAAAGTACAATTTGTTTGAAGCAGAAACTACTTTTGACGGAGTAATTGTCGACCGGAACTCTGGCATAGCTGCTCCGGGTGAATCGGTAGGAATTCGAACATTTCTGCCTCCCGGATTCGTTGGTACTCCAAGAGCAGAGGTTCGGTTTTACAATATGCAAGGTGAATTTTTGGGCGCAAGACACTTCCCGGATGTTCCCCAGCATCTAGACTGCAGACCGACCGAGACAGCAACACCAACGTTTACTGCTACACCGACATGGACTCCCACAGAGACCGCGACTCCAACGGAGACAGCAACACCAACCGATGTTCCGACGGGTACACCCGTACCAACGGAAACACCAACACCAACCGATGTTCCTACAGAAACTCCGACTGACACACCAACACCAACCGATGTTCCTACAGAAACTCCAACGTTCACTGCTACACCGACACCAACCGGCACCCCAACTGATGTTCCCACTAGCACTCCCACAGGAACACCACCACCTACGCCAACTGAAACACCCACCTTGCCACCTCCTCCCGGACCTTTGGGATGGTGCAAAGCCGTATTCACATACGATGCCTACACCAAACAACTGATACCGAATGGAGGACGAATTGCAAGTTGGGGTCAGGAAGTCCTGATTGAAGGCAAAGGAAGCGGACAAAAATGGCAGGTTCGAGAGTGGCCCAATACGGTTCTCGCAGAAGGGACAGTTTCGAAAATCGATAACGGGGGAGTAAATGTTTCAACCGTTCAATCCTTAAAAGCCGGCATCAAGTACGGGCTGGGCTATTATAGAGTTGAAACCGGATGGAGCTGGTGCAATTTTGGGTTTGGAACTCTATCCTTTGGGAGATCGAACTCAATTGGAAACGAGATCGATTCTCTAATGATCGGCAATATCTTGGTTAAACCGGAAAAACTTTTCCTGGCAGATGCGCAAGACAACATCAGAGGCGTCCACTGGGACGAAACATCGGCAAAAGTAACACTGGAAGGTAACGCCGTTGCTGGACTTCAAATCGGAGACTATGTCTTCGAATACAGAGATAACGGCGAGGCAATGGTTTACACTGTCAAGGAAGTTTTTGACGGATTGCTACAAACCATTAAACCTCCAAAATCCGGCGAATACGACATGACGCTAATCACCTGTAGCGGTGAGTTTAATAGAAAGACGCGTCATTATTCGAGCTACAGAGGAGCCTATTTGGATCAAGTAATTTTGGATAGACTCCAGCAGTAAATAGTTCACAGCAAAACAAGGCCCACGGGTATTTATGCTATATGCATCCCGTGGGCTTTTGTGTTTCTAAAATAATAATTCTACTGCTTCTCTTCGATAGTTAAAGCCACATTTACGGTGGCGTCTCCGTTAACTAAACGAATGTTTTCGGGAATAATAACTTTGATAGGAAATATTACTGATTCTGACTGATTTGAAACATCTATTGTTTCGGTTGAGATTTCTGAAGGAACCGGCTCGTCCTGCAAAACCCAAACCGGAATGCTTTCGGGGGTTATCGCGACGGATTTCAGGTCGAGATCTTTTTGAAGATTACCTTTGGTGCGCGCTATTATAGGAACCTGAACTATATTGTATTTTTTAACAGTGAGTAAAATTGTTTCGGGTTCATACGAGATTAGGTTTACTTTTTCGGGTAATACTATTGATTGTTTTTCTACAGATAATTTATTAACTCCCTTTTGAAATGTCATTTCACCAAAGTCCAGTTCAAAACTGCCGTCTGTAATTTTTTCAAAAGTTTGTTCTCCCCTGCCCCGAACAATTACTTTTACAACTTTAGGGCTGTAGCTTTCGATCACTGTGTCTTTAGAGATTGACTCAAATGTAACCGGAACATTAAATTCTCTTGTTATTACTTCAGTTTGGTAGGCTGTAAAAAACCAAATTAGAGAAGCTGCTATCACAGCACCTGTTTTTAATAAAAAGTTATGCTTAAAAATCCTAGAGAGTCTGCGTTGTTTTTGAACGCTAAATTTTGATTTAATATATTTTTCGAGCTCTTTTTCTAAATCTGTGAATTCCTCGAGTGTTTTCATTTTTCCTTCTTTGGCTATTGAGATTTTTCCCTTTTCTTCGGAAACAACTATGCACAACGCGTCAGAATTTTCGGATAGTCCCAAAGCGGCACTGTGCCTTGTTCCCCTTTTGCCGATTTCTTTAAAATTTGAAGATAACGGAAGGTGCGCGCCGAACCTTGAAATTCTGTTATTACTTATTACCATTGCACCGTCGTGTCCTCCCGAGTGCGGGTCAAAAACACTCATAATGATTTCTTCTGAGATGACGCCGTCTAAATCAATTCCGTTTTCTAAATATTGGTCTAATAAATCTTTTCCCTGAACAACAATTAATGCGCCTGTTTTAGTTTGGGCCATTTTTACGCATGATTGAATAATTTCAGAAATAGACGGGGATCTAGAAACTAGAGGTTCTGCTTTTATCTGTCTTGTACCGATTAAGCCTAGCAATTCAAAATATTTTTTGATTTCACTTTGAAAAATAACTACCAAAATAACCGCTGATACCCCCGCGATGTATCTTAAAACTATTGAGGTGAGATAAAGATTTAAAACATTAGAAAAAACATAAAAACTCATAGCCATAGTTAGCCCCAAAAACACCATATGCGACCGGGAACGTCTAAAGAATACGAGCAGTGAGTAGATGAAAAGGGCTATAATCGCAATATCCAGAAAATCTGTTGTATATATGTTCCACTCCACTTGAAACAGGTTGTTTAAATAAGAGGTTACGTTGTTAAAAGCTATCATAGGCCGTTTTCATCTTAAACGATTTGGCTGGTTTTGGGAATATGCGGTAAAAATGTCAAACTGAAAGCTCTAGCATAAAATCAGGAATCTTTCTGCCTTTAACCTCTGCACTTTCATATTCTTTAATAAAATTGTTCAACTTATTTGAAGCCGGATTAAATACATTTTCTGAAGTTTTATAAAAATTATTTCGGATGTTTTTTTCCACAATGGATGCAATGGCTTGAGTTTCCTCTATGTTTTGATCATCACTAAAATAGGGTTCGGAAGACCAGTAAACCAGCAGCGCGGTTGCCAAATCGCACCTGGGATCTTTTACCACATATGCCATCTCTTCTTCTCCGTCATCCCAGTTAAAATCAAAAACATACTTAAATAGTTTTTTTGGGTCATTTAATAACCGTTCAGCCTTTTTAAATACCTTTTCTTTTCTGGGAAGTGATTGTAAGTGAGCTACATATTTTTTAAGAAGTTGTTCTATATTGTCAGCAAGGACTACTCTTGTTGTCTGTGCAGGATCATCGAAAATATCAGCATAAACCTTTTTTTCCTTTCCGTACTCTACAAAAATTGCATTTTTTGTTCCGGTATGTACCCCTAACGCATCGACATACATAATAAAGAATAACTTACTTTCAGAATCGGGATTGATAAAGCCCTTCATTATTACCAATTTATCTTTGTTTGTATCTCTATCGAGATAAATTTGGATAATCTCAGTACGTATAGACCACACGTAAAAATCCTTTCCAGTGTCAGTAAAAGGATAAAAAGGCGCTTTCCAAATAGGCATTATGGATGACCATCGCAAAAACTCAATCAGATCCTCTGGGAGCTTTGTCTTGAGTTTTGTTTCAATATCTGTAACAAAAGCCTGATACTCAGCCTCATTTCTTTTTCCGTTAGTTCTAACATTTTGTTTATAGTGAGGCACAAAATCAAAATAGAGAGATTGGATTTGTCTGATGTAAGGTGTAATCATGCTCACATTATACCTCTTCAGGAAAGCTTATTTAAAATAATTTGGTGACCCCACCGGGATTCGAACCCGGGATCTCTGCCTTGAGAAGGCAGCGTCCTAACCGCTAGACGATGGGGCCCAGACTAGGATTTAAAAGGACCGTCAAAATGTCACAAGTACCGTCTGCGTGCTATATTTTAGCACAAACCCACTTTAAATCTGTATAATTAGACTACAATGTCCAAGGTATTAAACACAATTAGCAAAATCCGCATGGAAATTATAATTCTTACGTTTTTGGCCGCCACCGCGGTTGCCAGTTATTTCATTTTTCTAAGCTACAAACCAATGGTCGCAATGCCAGTACCAGATGTTAAAGGCGCGGTTACACCGGTTTTCGAACTCCCGCTTCCAAGAGAGAGTGAAACAATTTCGTACAATACAACTTTAGAATCCCAAAATATGATTATTAAAACTACAAGAACTCCCGACGAAATTCATCAGTTTTATAAAAATGTAATGAGAGATAAAGGTTTTGAAATAGAATCAGAAAAAGAAAGAGATAGATTTTTAATTAAAGAGTACAAAGACGAGCGCAGAACAGTTACAGTTATAACTACCGTTCAGGAAACCGATAAAATGACGATTGCTGGTATTGAAATCAAATCCAGATAGTATTAAGCAGACTTATTCTTTAGTTCCCCTTAAAAATATTGCTCTCCAAGGTTGGTATCTAGTTGTAAAGTTATCGTCGTACAAAACTTCACCGTCTCTTTTTACAACACGCGTAAAACTTGCGGTTCCTCCTGGAGCTGACCAGTCTATTTGCCTCATCGTTCCTTTTGCAAGTGTTGGATCATCTACGTACTCTGTCGCCGGAGCCGGAGTTACATTAGTTAATGTGGGTTCTGTCATTTCTACAACTCTTCCATCGGGAGTTCCGTACAGCTTAAAAAATAAAGAGGAACTTTCGAGATCCCAATTTGTTTGAATTAAAACATAATTTTGTGTGTCGTTTTTAAATTTAAAGTCTAAGCTAGGTTGAAAAATTGATGCATCGATTCCAGGTTTGCTGTCCTGTTCGTAATACGCAACCCGATATGCGTGAGGATATCTCATTAAAATAGGGAGTCCGGAGTCTAAAACTGCTCTAAATAGTGTGGTAGATGTTTGGCATACACCTCCGCCTTCTCCTAAAACCGTACGCCCGTTTTGAATAATATATGCGGTATCGTATCCCGTTCTTCCGCTAATTTCCCCTATCGTATTGTTCATCGAATAAGTACTTCCCGGTGGAACTAAGACTCCGTCGGTACGCGAGGCTGCCAATGTCAAATTATTTATTCTACCTCTTATAGAATTTTTAAAAGTTGATTTCCCCTCTCCCAAAAGTGCGTAAATTCCGTATGTGTCTTTATCAGCCGTACCGATTTCTTTAATTACTAATTTGGCTTCGGTCTCTCCGTTGAATAACGCTTCATTAAATATTTCTGCGAATTTTTTCACATCTACTTCGTATCCGCTTTGAATAATCTCAAATTTTGTAACTTTTTCACCGTCTGTTTCGGTTACTTTTCCTTTTGGCAGTTGATTTACATCGGTTGAAATCGTTTCCATAAAAGATTCGTATTTTGGATTATATATTTTAATCTCGAGCTCGCCTTCGTTTGAGGTGTCTTTTGATTTTTTAAATGTTAGAAAGTCTAAAATCTGTTCCTTTTCGATTTTCCATTCTTTAGAAAATGCTTTTGACGTAGTTTTATCTTTTGACTCAGGGGGTTCAAACTTAATTGTGATTCCGTGTGTAACCATTTTTTCTATCTGAGGAAGAAGTTCTGCTAGTTCGCTTTTTAAAATTATCGGATCGTCGGGATCAACATGTACATAAATTGGCTCATAACTTAAACTGCCGATTGAAGCAACAACATTATTATAAACTTTTTCTTCATCAACAATCAGGCCTGTCTGCTCATCTGTTAATACTAATTTTCCTTCTACAAGTTGGACATCCGACTCTTTTGGTTCTACATAAATTTCGGCTTTGACCATCGAAAGCTTGTTGCTCAGTAACTGCTCGTCTATCTCGTATTTTGCTATTATAGGAAGCTTTTTAAAAACACCTGCGATTTTATCTTTAGAATCAATTATTACGTTTCCAGTTCTTCCAACTTCAAATGCACGCCTAACTGTTTCGTCCCAGTTATATTTTAAATTTATTTCCTGTTTTGATATTAAAAATTGCTCTTCTTTATAAATTAAAGTTAAATCAGAAGGAATATCTGCTTCGCGAGACTTTAATTCTGAAACAGCCTGTGAAAATGTTTTTCCGCCAAGTGAAATATTTCCAACCGATACTCCCGGCACAATTCTTTGAGCAAAAATTACGTGATAAAGCGCCATACAAAACAAAACCACATAAAGAGGAATAAGAATACTTTTAAGTTTGGAAAATACGTAATTAATTCTTCTCATCTGCTTTTATTAAAATAATTGCATATCGGCAGGATTCTGATCTTTTTGTGCCTGCTCGCCATTTGTATTATTGGGGGTGGATGAATTCGATGGACCTGGCTGGCCTGACTGGCCCGGCTTACCCGGCTGGCCATCCGGTCGGTGCGAACTTGGATTTCTGACTCCGCGAACTCCTCTTGTGTTTCTAACTCCACCTATTAAAAATTTACCGTTTACAGAAGATAAATCAGTTATGTCGTCGGCTTTATCTAACAATCTGCTCGATGTAGTTTCTTTAAAAGCCATGACTTCGCACCTAACACCTTGGCTGCGGGCGTAATCGAGTAAATCTACATAATCCCCATCTCCTGAAACCAAAACCATTACATCAATTTTTGGAATCAGCCTTACAACATCCATGCAAAGCCCTACATCCCAGTCACCTTTTTTGGCCCCACCGTAAAATATCTGAAGTTCTTTCTCTCTAACCTCAAAACCAATTTTTTCTAAAGCGCCAAAAAATTCTTTTTCCGCGCCAACGTCTGCTTTAATAACATAAGCAAACGCTCTAATTAACTTTCTTCCGGCAAGACCGGTTACCAATACCTTATTAAAATCTACTTTAGCTTGATATAAATTTTTTGCTGAATAATACAGATTCTGAACATCTATAAAAACGCCTACTCTTTGTTCTTTATGTTGACTATAACTCATAAGGCAATTATATGTGATATGTCGAGATACAACAAGAAAACAAGATTAGGGCCTATAGTACCTCGTTTCGCGTTTCATGTCGCCAATTACCTCAGCGAATACAGGGTCGGACTCAATATTTTCGTT
>CAZHAM010000021.1:0-10889 GCA_964530415.1 uncultured Candidatus Saccharibacteria bacterium
GTCATACCGGCTAATTTCTTGTAAAGTCTAAAGTAGTTTTGGTATGAAACTTCAGCTAATGTTTTTGACTCATCCTGAATTTGCACTTTTTCTTTTGCTTCGATTGCTTGGTGCAGCCCATGTGAGTATCTATTGCTTGGAAGTAGTCTGCCTGTAAATTGGTCGACGATAACAACTTGTCCATCCTTTACAACATAGTCCTTATTTTTTTCAAACAAAGCGTTTGAGGTCAAGGCTTGTTCGATTAGGTGAACCATCTCGAAATCTTCTTCGTACAAATTACCGATGTTTAAAAGTCTCTCAACTCTGCGAATTCCTAAATCGGTTAAATTTACTGTTCTAAGTTTTTCATCCACTTCGTAATCAGCGTTTCTTGCCAACCCTTTTATTATTGTGTCGGCTTGGTGATATCTATCCGAAGGTTTTGAATCGCGCGCAGAAATGATTAGTGGTGTTCTCGCAACGTCAATCAAAATGGAATCGACTTCGTCAACAATTGCAAAATTGTGAACCCCCCAGTCACCGTTTTTATTCGTTTGAACCATTTCGCTGAGTCTACGGGCCATATTATCCCTTAAATAGTCGAACCCAAAGTGATGGTTTGTACCGTAAATTATGTCGCACAAATAAGCTTCTTGTTTGGTAACCTCGCGCAAATGAACTGCGTAAGAATCCTCAAATTCAGCGTTGCTAAAAGCGGGATCAAAAATAAAGGATTTATCTTCCATAATTACGCCCACACTTACACCCAATCCATAATAAATCGGGCCCATCCAACCGGCACCGTGCCTTGAAAGGTAATCGTTTGGAGTTACCAGGTGCACTCCTTTACCTGTTAATGAATTGAGATACAAAGGCAGCGTTGCGGTAAGTGTTTTTCCTTCGCCTGTTTTCTGCTCAGCAATTTTACCTTGATGTAAAACTATTCCGGCCATCAGCTGAACGTCAAAATGGCGCATATTTAAAGTCCTACGCCCAACCTCCCTAACCAGTGCGAAAGTTTCGGGTAAAATCTTTTCCAAATAACTTTTTTGCTCATCATCAGATTTACCTTTTAACTCAGTCTGCCAATATACCGTTTTTTCTTTTATCTGCTCTTCGGACAGCTTTTCCATTTCATCGGAATATGAATTAATCATACTAACAACACCTTTGAACTTATTTATTTGTTTTTCGTTAGTGTCAAAAAATTTTGCAAACATATTTTTTTATAAAACAATACCTATGAGGAGTACAACCAATAATACTCTATAGATAATAAAAATGTATAAATTGTTGGACTTTAAATAACTAAGCAAAAATTTAATCGCGGCTATTCCTGAGATCATACTGGCTACTAAACCTGTGAGCATAACCCCGTCCAGCACAAATCCTCCGCTTTTGGACGAAGTTATGATCTTAAATAACGCCGCCGCAACTACAATTGGTACAGACATAAGAAAGGAGAATCTGGCGGCTTGTTCTCTGCTTAAACCCACAAATGACCCTGCTGATATTGTCGCTCCGGATCTGGAAACTCCCGGTAGCAACGCGAGAGCCTGAAATAAACCGATAAAGAAAGAGTCTTTGTAAGTTAAATCGGTTTTGCTTTCTGATTTTGCGAATTTCTTTTCAGCGACAAACAACAGTATTGTTCCCAAAATAGAAAATGCCACAACTGTAATGATTCCGCGTGTATGGCTTTCGATGGCGTCATTAAATACAAGTCCCAATATAACTGCCGGAATCGATCCCAAAGCAATTTTTAAGGCAATTTTTGAAGATGCTGCATACGATTTAATTTTTAAACCCTTTGATGCAAAATCTCTAAAAAAGCTTTTGGTTATTTCGATAAGGTCGGAATAAAAGTAAATGATTACAGCAGCAGCCGTTCCCAAATGCAATGTGGTGTCAAACGAAAGAGGATGCTGACCCCAACCGAAAAATTCGGGAACGATAATTAAATGCCCCGAAGAAGATATTGGCAAAAACTCGGTTAAGCCTTGAACTAAACCTAAAACTAGTGCCTGAAAATATGTCATATGATAAAAAAATTATTCTACGTTTCCTGCTATGAGGATATTATCAGAGTTGGTGTAACCGGCAACAATTGTGCATTTAACATCTTTTAAAAATTCCGATACATAATCGATAAAGGTATTGACCTCATCCTGATGGTACTCAAGGTAAATTCGGTTAAAAATGAGAAGTCCACCGTGCTTTGTTAGCCTTTTCAAAGCGGCCACAAAATTGCCGGACTTGCCTAAATCTGGATATTTTTCACCAACGTAAATATCTACAATTACCGCGTCAAAGTCCCCATATGTAAGATCGTACTTTTCTGGTTGTACCACCACCCTCAATGCGTCATCGATAATTACTCTATGGTTGGGAATTTGGTCAACTCCAAAATATGCTCTGGCCACATCGTACATAATCTGATCAATATCAACGCTTATAATTTCTGAACCGGGAAAGCTTAAGGAAATGAGTTTTGCCATTGTTCCGCCACCAAGACCCAAGATTAATACCTTTTTAAGTTCTGGCGTTTCTTCTTTGAGGAGGTCTACGGTTTTACCCCAAACTAATCTTGAAGTTGCGGGAGAATCGTGGCTTATAGACTGTTCAAATTTATCTACCTTGATTTTTAGCGTGTTTCCTATCTGAACTACTTGAATATGGCCGTTATACGGTGAATCCGTTTCGTAAATAACTTTTGGTAGTTGTATGCCGTCAAATACACTCATTATGTTAAGTATTTTATACCATAAATTATGACACATTATTTGCGAATCGGGGTTATAACGTCAAAACCGGTATATTTTCGTAATACCTCAGGTACAACTACCGACCCATCTTTTTGCTGGTAAGATTCTAAAACCGCAGCCATAAGCCTTGGGGTAGCAGCAACTGTGTTATTTATTGTTGAAACATACTTTGTAGTTCCATCGGCCGCTTTATACCTCATATTTAACCTTCTGGCTTGGAATTCCAAAAAATATGAATCTGAATGTGTTTCCCTATACTTTTTCTCGCCCTCAAACCAAGTCTCGATATCATACTTTCTTCTCTGTCCGGCACCCATATCTCCTGTGCACATAAGTAAAACCTGATAAGACAAACCGAGGCCTTTAACCACATCTTCTGCGTAACCAAGCATTTTGTCGTGCCACTCGCGTGAAAGATCTTCTCCTTCGGGCAAAAGTAATACCTGTTCGACTTTATTAAAGTAGTGAACCCTAAATATACCCTGCGTGTCTTTACCATAACTTCCGACTTCTTTTCTAAAACAAGGGCTTAACCCAACTACCTTAACCGGCAGATCCTTTTCTTCTAAAACTTCATCGGCGTAGTAAGAAGTTAGGGCAACTTCAGCCGTACCGGCCAAACCAATTGTCTCGTCTATACTATAATGGTCTTCCTCTCCCCAAGGAAAGTAGCCTGTACCAACCAAAAACCTCTTATCAACCATTACAGGAACATTCATAGGGGTGAATCCTTGCTCAACCATGTGGTCTAATGCGTATCTTAAAATAGCCTGTTCTAAAAGCATTCCCTTGCCTACAATAAAATATGATCTGAATCCGCCGATTTTAGCTCCCCGCTTTGTGTCCGCTATTCCAAGATTTTCAATTAGTTCTAAATGATTTTTAGGCTCAAAATCAAAACTTTTCTTTTCCCCGTATGTCCTTACAATTACATTGCCTGTTGAATCCTGACCAATCGGAACATCGTCAGCGGGAACATTTGGAACCCACAGCATCAACCTATCAAACTTGTCTTTGAGCTCTTTTAAAGCGCTCTCTTTTTCGCCCATTTCTTCCTTTAGCTGTTTTCCCTTTGAAATAGCCGCTGTTTTTTCGTCGCCGGTTAGTTTTGTTACGGATTCGGAGATTTTATTTCTCTCGGTCCTTAGGGACTCCACTTCTCTTAGTAAATTGCTGTACTCATCATAAACACCGAGAAGATCGTCGATATTTATCGTTTTCTCCAGCTGTTTGTTTCTAACAGCATCTTTTACTTTCTCTACGTTATTTTTTATATATTTAATATCAAGCACTTTAACCTCCAAAATTTTTGATCGAAATTACAGTTTCTGACCTTTGCTGAAACAGATTCGTTGCTTTTTCGATATATGATGGTAATATAAAGTTCGAAACTTTAAATGTCAACCAAAAGCTGTCATTTAAGGCCTTCGCTTAAAGCAAAAAGAGTTTATTGACCTATTCCCTAGGTTCTGTTAGAATTCTGCGCGTTCGGTAAAATATGCATAAATAAGCATTTTTGCCAAAGTAATTAATTTACTAAAAAAAACAAAAAATACTGATTTAATGACAACAAAAGAGATAATCATAAGAGATGGACGGGTCATAGAGACCTTAATGGGGGGCATGTTTAAAATAGAATTTGATGAAGGAGAAATAGCTTTGGCTTCATTGTCCGGAAAAATGCGCAAATTTAGAATCAGAATTTTGACTGGAGACAAAGTCAAAGTAGAGTTTTCTCCTCACGATCTAACCAGAGGAAGAATTACTTACAGAATTAGATAAAAAAATATTATGAAAGTACGTTCGTCAGTTAAACCAATTTGCAAAGACTGCAAAGTTATAAATAGAAAAGGTGCCGTAAGGGTTATCTGTAAGCGAAACCCCAAGCACAAACAAAGACAAGGATAATATGGCTAGAATTGTAGGTATTGATATTCCAAATGAAAAAAGAGTTGAGATCGGCCTTACTTATGTAAAAGGTATTGGTGTTTCTACATCAAGAAAACTCTTAAGCCTTACGGGGGTTGACCCGGACAAAAGAGTGAAAGATTTGAGCGAAGAAGAAATTGCAAACTTGCAAGGACAGCTTGTATCACTCGGAATTCCTGTTGAAGGAGAGCTAAGAAGAGCCGTTACTTCAAACATTAGAAGATTGATCGAGACCAAAAGCTACAGAGGATCAAGACATCAAAGCGGCCTACCGACCAGAGGTCAAAATACAAGCCACAATGCAAGAACACGTAAAGGTAAAAAGAAGACAGTCGGAGGTTTGAGAAAGAAATTGGCTAAGAAGTAGCCTTTAAGAAATTTTATATGGCAACAAAAAAAGGCAAAAAAACAGAAAAAAAAGTTACACCCAGCGGAAAGGTATTTATCACCGCGGGTTTTAATAATACGTTAATCACAATAACCGATCCCGAAGGAAATGCTTTATTCTCAGGAAGCGCCGGAAAAGCGGGTTTTAAAGGTTCAAGAAAATCAACTCCTTATGCAGCAACAAAGGCGGCTGAGAGTATTGCCGCAGCTGCAGCTCAAGCAGGATTGAGGGAAGTCTCGGTTGTTGTAAAAGGACCAGGACTTGGAAGAATCTCTTCGATTAAAGCTTTAAAGACAGCCGGACTTAATGTTGTATCAATTTCGGATACTACTCCAATCCCACATAACGGATGTAGACCTCCCAAAAAGAGAAGGGTTTAATCATTACATATGGCAAGAGAAACAGGACCTAAATGTAGATTGTGCCGAAGAGAGGGCGTTAAGTTATATCTAAAAGGCGCAAGATGCGATACAGATAAATGTGGTGTTACAAAAAGAATGCAGGCACCGGGACAGCACGGTACAAGCAGAAAAGCATTATCAGAGTACGGAAGACAGTTGAGAGAAAAGCAAAAAGCAAAAAGAATTTACGGTATTTTGGAAAAGCAGTTTAGTAATTACGTTAAGGAAGCACTAAAATCAAGAGGTGTTTCAGGAAATGTATTACTTCAAAAACTTGAAACCCGATTAGACAACTTGGTCTACCGAAGCGGATTCGCGGTTTCGAGAGCACAAGCAAGACAATTTATTAGAAACGGATTATTTTTAATAAACGGCAAAGAAGCCAGAACAGCTTCTCAATCATTAAGAGTGGGTGATGTTATCAAGCCGATAAGTTTTGATAAGATTCACTTAAGAGAAGGGTTTATACTTCCGGAGTGGTTAAAAGCAAACATTAAAGAAAAGTTTGTTGAAATTAACAGACTTCCGGTAGAAGAAGATTTTCAGGAAAACTTTAATCCTCAATTAATCATTGAGTATTATTCGAGGTAATAAGTGTAATTAGTTTAAAAAAGTAAAATTATGGTAACTAAAGAAAATTTAAATATCGAAGTAATAAAGGAAAGTAAAAATTTTGGATCTTTTGCATTTGAACCATTGCCAACCGGTTTTGGATCAACTCTCGGCAACTCATTAAGAAGAGTTTTGCTGACTTCTATTGAAGGTGGTGCAATTACTCAAGCTAAGATTGCTGGAGCATCTCATCAATTTACTACCTTACCTGGTGTAAAAGAAGATGTGGTCGAATTAACTTTGAATCTTAAAAAAATCAGATTCGCAGTTAAATCAAAAAATCCTGTAATCGCGACACTTAAGAAAAAAGGCGCGGGAGTAGTAACAGCTGGAGACATCCAAGTAACTTCAGATGCTGAGGTAATGAACAAAGATCAACATATTGCCACATTGGCAGACAAAAATTCTGAGATTAATATTGAATTAATTTTAGAAACAGGTATCGGATATTCGCCAATGGAAGAAAGACAGTCCTCAAAAGTTGGGGTAATTGTATTAGATGCACTATTCTCCCCAATCAGAAACGTAACATACAGTGTAGAACCTACAAGATTTGAGAAAAGGGCTGATTTAGACAAGTTAACATTAAACATCGAGACTGACGGAAGCGTATCCCCAAAGAAAGCACTTAACGATGCCGCAAAATTACTTAAAGAATTTTTCGAAACAATTACAACCGGAGGTAAAAAAGCTTCAGATACTGATGTAGAAGAAGTAAAAGAATCAGCACTTAGTAAAAGCGAAAACGTATCGGTAGACGAACTTCCGCTTCAAACCAGAACTGTTAACGCGTTAAAAAAACACGGAATCGAATCTCTTCATGAGCTAGCCGAAAAAACAGATGATGATTTAGCAGACATTAAAAACTTAGGCGAAAAATCATTGAACGAAATTAAGAAATTACTTAAGAAAGAGGGCTTTAGATCATAAAGCTAAAACTCTACTGATATGAGACACCGTGTAAATAAAGTAAAACTTGGCAGAGATTACGATCATAAGAGAGCTCTATTGAGAAACCTCTCTGTGTCAATAATCGAACACGGGGAAATTGAAACAACCGTCTCAAAAGCCAAAGCACTCAGACCCTTTATTGAAAAGCTTGTAACAAAAGCTAAAAATACTAAGGGCATCAGCACGGTAAGGTACTTAAAATCAAAACTTAATGCCGACAAATCAGTTAGAAAACTTTTAGAAGAAGTTGCTCCAAAATACAAAGAAACAAACGGCGGTTACACAAGAATAACAAGAACAAGAACAAGAGATGGGGACAAAGCAGAGATGGCAAAAATCGGATTTGTAGTTAAAAAAGAAAAAGAGAAAGCGGTGACATCAAAAAAGGCTAAGGCAGTAAAAAAAGAAAAGCCCGTTATTGAGGAGCCGGTCGTAGAAGAAAAAGTTGAAGCGAAGGTTGAAGAGGCTAAAGTTGAAGAAGAAAAGACAAATGAATAATAACTCAACAACTTTTAAAAATTCTTATAATACAGATCAAAAATGGCACTTCATAAATGCCGAGGGAAGAGTATTGGGAAAGCTTGCCGTTGAAATTGCAAACATTTTAAACGGAAAAAATAAAGCTGAGTACCTCCCGACTACTGTTACCGGAGATAAAGTCGTTGTTACAAACGCAGAAAAAATTGTTGTCACCGGTAATAAGATGACTGATAAAGTTTATAACTGGCATACAGGTTTTCCTGGAGGACTTAGAGAGATTAGCCTTAAAGATTTAATGGCTAAGAAACCTACAGAAGCCGTCACTAAAGCGGTAAAAGGTATGCTTCCTAAAAACAGGCTCCAAGCCAAAAAACTTAACAATTTATACGTCTATGAAGGCGGAAATCATCCCCACCAAGCTCAGGAGGCTAAATAACTATGCAAGAAGACGCAACAATGGAAAAACCTAAAAAAGTAAAGCAATCAAAGGATTTTATACCTGGAACAGGCAGAAGAAAAACTGCGGTTGCCAGAGTGTTTTTATATGAAAAGAAGGGTGATTTCACTGTAAACGATATGCAAGCCGAAGAGTACTTCCCTACCGAAAAAGAACAAGTTAAGTTTTTAAAGCCATTTCATGCAATCGGAGTTTCACATCCTAAAGCAAAATTTTCAGCATCGATAAAAGTATACGGATCAAGCAAACCTTCACAATTAGACGCGGTTGTCCACGGTGTTTCAAGAGCATTGGCAAAATATAGCGAAGAGTTTCATCTTATTTTGAGCAAACAAGGTTTACTAACCAGAGACTCGAGAATGGTAGAAAGAAAGAAATACTACCTTCACAAAGCAAGAAAAGCTCCTCAATACTCAAAGAGGTAATATACTTTTTCAGATATCAATACTTTGAGCCAAAATATTTTCTATTTCGTTTAGTGAATTTCTGATTCGTTTAATTCTTGCAAAAAAGACATCTTTTCTCTTGTTCTTAATTTTTATGAACTGAACATTGTATACATCAGATATTGTGTCTAAAACTTTAAGCGATGGGTTGGCTCTGCCGTTTTCATACGCCGAAATTGTTTTACCCGAAACTCCTATTTTTTTACCAAATCTTTCCTGAGATAATTGTAGCTTTTCCCTTATATCTTTAATTTTGTTGTTAACCCTGTGTTTCATAATCCTCCAATTAAAATAGATATTATAATATTGATAGTAGTATTGCAACAATATACATTGTTATAAGTTATGAATTTTAAAATAAAAGATCTTAATAACACTGAGAGACCTAGAGAAAAATTATTAAAGATCGGGGTTGAAAATATTTCGGATGCTGAACTTTTAAGTATTGTTATCGGAAACGGAGGTATTGATAAATCGGCGATCAATCTTTCGTACGAACTTGTAAATAAATATAAATCATTAAACGGTTTGGCTCTCTTAAATATCATCGAGCTGACTTCAAACAAAAATATTGGAATTGCAAAAGCTTGCAGTATAAAGGCGGCAATAGAACTCGGTGTGAGAGTGGCAAATTTTACGAATAGAGAAATAAAAAAGATTGAGAAACCTCAGGATATTTATAATTTTATTAAAGAAAAAACCTTTGGCAAACAAAAAGAACACCTATATTTAATTTCTTTAAACACCAGAAACGCAATTATTTCATGTGATCTGATTTCAGTAGGAACTGTCAACGAAACACTTTTGAGCCCCAAAGAAATACTTAAACAGGCATTAAAATGCGGCGCGGTTTCAATGATTTTGGTACACAACCATCCATCAAATAATACCGACCCAAGCGACGATGATATAAAACTCACAAGATTACTCTCAAATGTTAGTACACAAATTGGGATAGCTCTTTTGGATCATGTGGTAGTTTCTGATTCCGGATTTACAAGTATTAAGTCTTTAACAAATTTAACTTGAAAGGGGGTGATAACAATGAAAAAATATACGAAAATAATATTTGTCGTGGCATTTGTAGTTTTGGTGATCTCAGCAGGAATTACATACGCAGCCTTTATCGATAAAGGAAAAGTTTTAGGTTCGCAATTTTCTGTAGGAAGTGCGGATATTAAACTTTTAAACGATTTGTTACTTGGGGCGCAACCTTCTAACTTAGTTGATGAAAAAACCGGACCTTCATTTGCAGGAATCGGACCAAACTGGACTGATAAGTACTTGATGAAAATCTTTAACAACAGCACCGGTCAAATCAGACTAACTTCAAACTCAAATTACTTAACCGCTGAAGATCCAGATGATCTTAGAAACATAATCTTTGTTGAACCGTTTGTGTGGAATGACGAGAATAATAACGGAATGTTAGACACTGGCGAAGAAGGGACCACTTATGGAAGAAAAACTATCGTTAAATGGAAGACTGAAGGATATGACTTTGGGTTAGTACAGGCAGGTGAAACAAAAAGCCTAATTCTAAAGTTTTCGACTGATTCCGTTAGTGACACAAAACAAGGCAAAAGTGCTTTGTTCGACTTTGAATTCAATTCAACTGAGGAATAAGTCTTAAAACAACTCGGACAAGTTTCTTACCGCGGAAGGAACTTGCCACAAAAGGTTTTTTGGGCTCTTCTTTTCTGTTATTCTTGTATTGTATGAATTTTCTGCCCAAAGGTCCTCATAAATTCGTCTATTGGTGGGGCGTAGAAGCCCCCCTAAAGATCGTTAGCATCATTCAGAGACTAATGTTGATAGTTAACTCGAGAATTGCGTTTACGGTGAATCTGAGACTCTTTTTTACCCCGTTATTTGGAGATTACACATTAATAGGGAGATTTGTGGGTTTTGTTGTTAGATTGTTCGAGATAATCTTTGGGGTCGCGGTTTTGGGAATGCTTTTAATTTCAGTTTTGGCTGCGCCAATAATGTGGTGGCTTTCTCCGCTATTCTTGTTTGAATTCAATAAATATTTGTTGATTCCTGCGATTTTGGCGCTATATATTGTCTGGAACTTTGTTTACAAAAGTAAACCTGACGAAAAACTAAAGAATACAAATGAGAGAACTCGAATAAATGCCGTAAGACCAAAGGCGAGAAAATTTTACGATAAGTTGATCCAAAATCAAAGAGACGGGTTTATCGAATTATTTATTGATCTTGAAATAAAGTACTTACTCGGCAAATCTGAACTTCTTTCAGATACTTTTAAAAACAAAATTTTAGAATCTCCCGATATAGACAAAACCCAAATTTTGAATAAAGCATTTGAATACGCCAAAAAAAATAAATCTAGATATATCGAGCTCGAACAAATTTTTAATGCCTCAATTTCACTTGTACCAAGAATAGAAAATATTTTAGATTCATTAAACAGTAATATCGGTGTTCTTGAAAGTACCGCTGACTGGATAATTG
>CAZHAM010000022.1:0-10394 GCA_964530415.1 uncultured Candidatus Saccharibacteria bacterium
AAATTATATAAGTACTGATAAAGTTCTATGCCTAGCGATATTGCGGATGCTTTTGCAACGGCCAAAGACACCGACAAAATACTATTTCCTCCTAAGTGTCTCTTATTTGGTGTTCCGTCCATTTCGATCAACATTTTGTCCAGAACCGCCTGCTCAAATGGATTTTCGTTTTTTAAAGCGTCGTTAATTACGGTCGTAACTATCTCAACTGATTTTTCGGGATTTATGTAAATTGCTTCGTTTTCACCTTTTGAAGCTCCGTCAGGAATCGACTGCTCGCCTATTGAGCCATCGCTCAACTCAACGGAGGTCATAATGGTCCAATCACCGCGCGAGTTTATAATCTTATGGCAGTTAATAGATTTAATTTTCGGCATGCAGATCTCAAACTATTTTTTTGAAGCTTTTTTCCTTAGAATCTTTTTTTCTGCTTCGTAAACTATCATTCTGGTTTTTTCAATTACGTCCGGACTTACCGAAACAGATGTGACTCCCCAATCAACTAGCATCTCTACCATTTCTGGATAAACGGACGGTGCCTGACCACAAACTGAGCATGTGACTTTTCTACGCCTACATGTTGTTACAATTTTTTCCAAAGATTTAAGTACTGACGGATCCATTTCGTTGTAAACGTCGGCAACCTTTTCGTTGTCGCGGTCAACTCCTAATGTAAGCATTGTTAAATCGTTTGTCCCGATTGAAACTCCGTCCACTCCTTCGTCAATAAACTCGTCTAAAAGTATTACATTTGAAGGAATTTCGACCATCATCCAAAATTTAAACATTCCGCTTCGTCTTAGCCCAAAACTTGCCATTAGTTTTTTTACTTCTCTCAATTGATCCAGAGTTCGTACAAAAGGCATCATAACCCAAAGGTTCTTGTAACCTAACTTGTTACGAACGTTTTTAATTGCTTCGACTTCCATTTTAAAGACATCTGCATTTTGAAGGTATCTGTGTGTTCCTCTAAACCCAATCATTGGGTTTGGTTCTGTTGTAGATTCAAATTCAGCGGCACCTTTTAAATTGGCGTATTCATTTGTTCTAAAGTCCGTAAATCTGTAAACAACCGGCCTTGGATTAAAGGCTTTTGCAAATTTCTCTAAGTCGTCGGTAATTCTTTGGATGAATTCTTTTTGCTTTTTATCTTTAATTATTTTTCTAGGGTGAGTTCCGATTTGAGCCATAATAAACTCTGCGCGCAATAACCCGACTCCGTCAACGTTTCGTGCGGACATTTCTGGGGCAAGTTCGGGTTCGGCTAAATTCAAATAAATTTTTGTAGCAGTTTTGAGTTTTGTTGTATCGATTTTTGGAGCTTCGGATTCTCTTTCGATTGTAATGTTTCCTTCAAAGACTTTGCCAGATGAACCGTCTACCGTTATTATTTCGCCCGGTTTTAAAACTTTTGTTGCGTGCTCGGTACCTACAATTGCAGGAACGCCTAGTTCACGACTAACAATGGCTGCGTGGCTTGTTCTACCGCCTAAATCGGTTACAATGGCGCGTGCCTTCTTCATAGCCGGTACATAATCTGGATTTGTCATCTCGGCAACCAATATGTCTCCGTCTTTAACTTTTTCTATTTCGCTTGGACCTGAAACAATTGTGACTCCTCCAGTTGCTATTCCCGGTGAGGCGGCTAACCCCTCAAGTAATAAGGTGATGCCTTTTTTATTATCCAACACCAGCTCGGTTTCTTTTTGTTTTAATGTGGTTACCGGTCTGGACTGTACAATGTAAATTTTTCCATCCTCAATACCCCATTCAATATCCTGCGGGTGCTTATAATGGTCTTCGATCTTCATTCCGACCTTAGCCAAATCAACAGCAAGTTTGTTTGTTATCTTTTGTTTATTTTGAAACTTTTTTGATACAGGTATATTTCCGGCTAAAGTTAATTGCCAATCCTGCTTACTCACAAATCTATACGTAATCTTTCGCGTTTTCTTGTTGATAATATACTGATCCGGGGTAATCTCACCGGAAACAACGGGCTGACCTAGTCCATACGCGGCCTCAACTGAAACTTCTTCCTGATTATTTGTCAGCGGATTTACCGTAAACATAATCCCTGAAAAATCTGATTGAACCATTAACTGAACAGGCACTGCGATCCCTACTTTTGTGTGCGAGTAACCGTTTTGAACTCGATAATAAATTGCTCTTGCTTCAAAAAGAGATGCCCAGCATTTTTGAACGTGCTTAACAACATCTTTATAACCTTTAATATTTAAATAAGTCTCCTGTTGGCCGGCAAAAGAAGCATCGGGTAAATCCTCTGCTGTTGCCGATGATCTCACTGCCACATACCTGTCTGATTCACCACAAAGCTCGTGGTACATAGTTTTAATCTCTTCAGCCAGTTCATTGGGCATCTCGGCCGCTAGAATGGCTGTTTTAATATTTTTTGAGGCTTCCTGAAGATCTTTTGAGTTCTCAACGTCTAAACCTTTAACTTCGGTGAGAATTTTGTTTTTAAGTGAAGTTGTCTTTATAAAATCGAAGTATGCGGTGGATGTGACCACAAATCCAAGTGGTACCGGGATTTTGGCGTACACCATTTCTCCTAAATTTGCACCCTTACCACCAACGTAAGGAATGTCTGTTTTTCTAATATCTTTAAATTGTAAGGTTCTGGCAGTTTTCTTATTCATAGTCAAAGTATAACCTAGGTCATTTGTTCGAACAACCTGCTAAATGTACTTAACGGAGTTTAGATCTAGTGTTTTATATTTGGATAACAGGTGTAAAACTTTATCTAATATTTCTTCCAACTCTTTTTTATCTTTTCCTTCAGCTCTTAGGGTTAAAAAGGGGGAAGTGTTTTTAGCTCGTATTAAAAACCACCCAAACTCAGAAATTTTTACCCTCACGCCGTCGATTGTAGAAATTTCATTAAACTCGCCCGAGAGTTTAACTGTTTCATAAAAATCTTTAACCAAATCAAATTTTACATTATCCGGACAAGGTATTTGAAATTCGGGTGTTGATTCAAATTGAGGAAAATCTTTAAAATGAGCTGAAAGTGGTTTTCCATAATCGTCTAAAAATTTAATTAATCTGCACGCAGTATAAAGCCCGTCATCAAATCCATAGTAATCATCGGCAAAAAAGAAATGTCCCGAATACTCCGCCGCTAAATCGGCTTCTTTTTGTAATGTTTTGGGAATAAAGTAGGTTCTGCCTGTTCTCATCATCTCAGAATGGCCGCCAAACTTAGTTATCATGCTTTCGACAATGCTCGAACATTTTACATCGTATAAAAATTTCGCATCCTTTTTCTTTGAGCAAATATCCTTGGCAAATAAAATCAACAGTTTATCAGTCGAAATGTGGTTTCCTTTTTCATCAACGGCCCCAAATCTATCACCATCGCCATCAAACCCAACCCCAAGATCAGCCTTGCTCTCTAAAACAAGTTTGGATGAATTCTTAATGAAATTGGTATTTTCGGGATCGGGAACACCGTGCGGGAAATCCGGTTCAAAGACACACTCGTGCTCAACAATTTCTACACCAATGTTCTTTAATACAACGGGGGCCATTTGACTTGATGCGCTGTTTCCGCAATTTACAGCTACTTTAAATTTATTTTTAATTTTAAACATGTCAGAAAGTTCTTTTACGTAAAATTTATTTAAGTCTTTTATTAAAACTTCGCCTTTCCCTGTTGCAAATTCTTCACTTAAAACGATCTTGTTAACTTCTTTATACTCTGAGTTTGTAAATGGCATCGCGTGTGAATAATCTACTTTAAAACCATTGTATTCTTTTGGATTATGGCTTGCGGTGATGTTTATCCCTGCCTGAACTCCTTCGAGAAAAGTAAAATAATGTAGTGCAGGCTGAGACGTAATTCCTACATACGTTACACTTGCTCCTGTTGAAACCAAGCCTTCTATCATTGCTTCGGCTAAAGGATGAGAACTGCCCCTTGAGTCATGGCCGATTACAATTGATTTTATGTTTTTTTTAAGAAGAAAGGTTCCAAGTGCTTTTCCGAGATAAAGAAAATTCTCTTTATTAATTTGATCGGGGTAAATCCCTCTTACATCATATTCTCGAAAAATTTCTATAGGCAGATTCATATTTTTTATATTACTCGTCAAAAAATGGAAGGGTGAAACAGAATTTCGCTCCGTGCGGAATCGCGTCTTCAACCCATATCTGCCCGCCATGCGCTTCGACAATACCTTTTGCAATAACTAAGCCCAAGCCGGTCCCTTTTGCTGTATTTTTGGAATCGTGAAGCTGTACAAATTTGTGGAAAAGCTTTGGTTTTAAATCATCCGGAATTCCTGCTCCGCTGTCGCTAACGCTTATTCTCATTGCGCCATCGAGTCTTTTTGATTCGAGCTTAATCACACCACTCTCGGGTGTGAATTTAATTGAATTTGAGATTAAATTATTTAAAACCTGTTTTAGTCTCTCAGGATCAAATAAAAATTCTGGGAGATCTGCCTGCAGGTCGGTGGATAATGTTATCTTTTTTTCGAGAGCTAAGGTTTTAAAATATTCACTTTCTTCCTGCAAAAGTTTATTTATATTGCTTTTAACTTTTCGTACTTCAAATTTACCTGCTTCGATTTTTGATACATCCAATAAGTCGTTAACGATTCCGAGTAGTCCGGTTGAAGATGTTCTAATTTGTGCTAACAATTTTTCGATATCCTGCCTTGAAAGGTTATCGGCCTCTTTTATGATTAGGTCAGCAGAACCTCGTATAACAGAAAGGGGGGATCGCAACTCGTGAACAAGCATAGCCAAAAAATCTTCGCGTTCTCTTTGAACTTTTTCCTGCTCAACTTCGTGTGTTTGGAGTTTATTAAAATCGCCGAAAAGCCGTGAGAGCTTGCGTGATTTGGTTAGGAGAACAACTACAACACCGACAAGAAAGAGTGTTTCAAATACGAGCAAAATAAGTACAAAATCTTCCATCAATTATTTCCTATAAGTCAGTTCTACTTAATTCTGCCGATTATTAATTTGTAACCTTAACAGGAGAGTTTGTGGATTCTCCCAAAAAGGAAGCAATTTTATCGGGCAGCTCTGAAGGTACCACATTATATTTCATTAAATACTCGTCAGCACCAAGTTCCATTGCACGGTTAATATTGTCGTCTGTGCCAAAGTTTGTAAGCATAATAACCTTGATCGACTTGGTTTCATCCGATTCCTTTAATTCCTGAAGAACATCTAGACCGCTCATTCCGGGCAAGATGATGTCCAAAAGAACTAAATTGGGCTGAATTTCTTTAATTTTCTCAAAAGCCTGGGAGCCTTCTGATACGTGAATAACCTCGTAACCTTTCATAGTTAGTGCCGAGGAGAATAAGTTGTAAAATCCCTCATCATCTTCGACGAATAAAATCTTTTTAGCCATAACTTAGTATTACACAAAAAACGTACTTTGATCAATAGAACTGATTGACTTAATTTGAGTTATTACACTATCCTTATCAAATGCGTAGAATTTTTTTCGCAATACTGACTGTTTTGCTCTTTATTGCGGTTGCCGGCTACTCATATACCTATGTCGGAGGCCAAAGAATCAAAAATTTAAAGGTTTTAAGCCCGATTATTAAAGAAACTGGATCCTCAAATCTAGATGTTTTTAATATCGACACCTCCCCAAAATCTGAGCTGAATAACTCTGATGTTATAAGCGTGCTACTTTTGGGAATTGACCGTAGGAGTAAATTTGAATTCGGGTATAGAACAGATACCATGATTAATCTCATTTTTAACAAAAAGACAAATGTTGCGCTTTTGGTCTCGGTTCCAAGAGATTTATGGTCAGGATACGGTAGGATTAACGCGACTTTTATTGAAAGCGGCTGGGAAGGGCTAGCAGATAGTTTTGGGGAAATAACGGGAATAACTCCTACAAAGTTTGTTTTAACCGATTTTGAAGATTTTTCGTGGGTTGTGGATGCTATGGGAGGAGTACCTGTTGATGTAGTTACAACATTTACCGACTCTAGCTACCCTGTAGATGCAACAAAAGGCTACCAAACGGTTTCATTTATTCAGGGACGTGAAGTTTTAACAGGAGAAAGAGCGTTAATATACGCCAGATCCAGAAAAGGAAACAATGGCGAGGGAAGCGATTGGATGAGAATGAAAAGACAGCACAATATCTTGAAGGGCATGCTCGACGCTGTAGCGCAACCAAAGAGCTTATTCAACCCAATGAATGTAGAGAAAGCACTAACAATGGCCACACAAAACCGCATGGATACCAATATAAACGTTCTTGATGCCGAGTTTTTGTGGGACTTGTACAAGGACAGGGATAAATACACTATCGAGTCTGTTATTTTAGACGAAGACTTCATCTTTAACCCCCCTATGGAAGATTATGGCGGCGCATGGGTTTTGGTTTCAAGAACGGGCGGGTATTTAAATTTTCATACAAAAATTTCTAATTTATTAAATGGCATTGAGAATACAGAAATCGAAACTGTTGTCATAAACAACTAACTTTAAACATTTTTAAAATGTTTAATTTTACTTTCTATAGTTATTAGATCCAATCGCCAATTATTAAAACTGATTTCGGTTTCGGTTTGGAGAAAAATGTTTATCGTTCTCTTTAAATGAGCTAGTTTTAATCTCGAAAAATTTTCGTACGGAAGTATTTCTGCTTGAGTGCAAGTTTTGACCTCAATAAATACCAAACAATTCTTTGAATCATAAGCCACTAAGTCAATTTCCCCGTATGAACAACGCCAATTTTTATAAACAATTCTGTACCCGTGATTAACTATATAATCTTCGGCAACTTTTTCACCGAAATCTCCAACGGCTTTTTTACTCACGATTAAAGTTAACAGTTAAAAACAAAAGTTGAATGGTTCAAAATTCTAGTTTTATGAGACTATTTCTTTGTCTGGCGGAATGCCGTAAAACTTCACCAGCTCCGAACAAATTTCCATCCACAGGGGAACGGCAGTTTCTGAAGCAAAAACTTTGGGACGCGGCTCCTCAAGTTTTACTATCATAGAGAAATCTCTGTTTGTAGACAAATAGCCTACAAAAGTTGCATTGGTTCTATCTTTTGAATAGCTGCCTTTTTCAGGAATTTGAGCCGTACCGGTTTTTCCGGCGATTTTATAGTTTTTAAGTATAAAAAACTTTGCTTCTCCGCCTTCGGCGGCTTTTTCCAGCATACTATTCATTGTTTCGGCAGTTTCTTTAGACAGAACGCGCCTAACAGTTTTTGTAGGAATCTCAATTGTTTTATCCCCATCGTAAATTTCGCTAATTATTTTTGGCTGAACCAGGAAACCACCGTTGGCAAATACATTAAACGCATTTAAAATTTGGAGCGGCGTAGTTGATATTCCCTGGCCAAAAGAAATGTTTGCGGTATCGATTGCAGTCCACGAATCGTCATCCCTCAAAATTCCGGAATCTTCGCCCTCGAGTGTAATGCCGGTTTTGTCTTTAAATCCAAATTTTTCTAAGTAATCGTAAAGATTCCGCGAACCAACCATTGTGCCAACCCATGCTGCACCGATGTTGTTTGATTTCTGAAGCAGTTGAACAATGGTTTGTGTCCCGTGGTGTTTACCATCCCAGTTGTCGATAACATGGGTCGAATATGTCACCGGTCCTTTGTCCTCAAACGTCGTTCCGGGGTTGACGAGTTTTAAGTCTACTGCGCTCGAGATTGTAAATGGTTTCATAACCGAGCCTGGTTCGTAATTTTGGGCAATTGCAAGATTTCGTTTATCAGTTAGTTTTCGATGAGAAGATTCTTTTTCAAACTCATCTTCATTTTGTAAGTTAGAAGGTTCAAAGGTTGGATAGTTTGCAAGAGCGATTACCTCACCAGTTGAAGGGTTCATTACAATTACAGTACCGGATACCGCATCGTATTTTTTCACGCCTTCCTCAAGTTTTTTCTCAACCATAAATTGGATAGATTTATTTAAAGTAAGTTTTACATCTCTGCCTTCAGCAGGATCGACTTTACGGTATCCTCCCATTAATATCGGTATCCCCACCGCATCTCTTTCCTGAATAACTCTTCCGTTTTTACCGCGTAAATCTTCATTCAAACTTCCCTCGATGCCAAAATAGCCGGTTTTTTCGCCTTTCTCGTCGCTGGCAATAAATCCAAGAACGTGAGCTCCCAAAGAATTTTCGGGATAAAATCTCGTCGGCTCTTCATCAAAGCCCACACCTTTAATTTCCAATTCCTGAAGTTTTTCTTTATCAAGAGGAGAGAGTCCCCTTTCAGCTGCAACCCACATTAGATCCTGATTTACCAAATTAAAATATTTCTCGTATAGTTCGTTAAAAATTTCTTCTTGAGATAATTTCTTGGAACTTGACGCTGTGGTCTCTTCGCTCTCGTTTGCTAAAGTTTCTTTAGAAAGTCGCTCAAATTTTATGGCAGAAACGGCTTCGGCAAGTTTATGGGAGATTTCATATTTATCGGCAATGACATTAGGCTCTAAAAACATTAGATAATTAGACTTTGTGCCCGCAAGAATAAAACCATCGCTACTTATAATGTCTCCTCTTTCGGAAATTAGCTCCTGTGAATCCATGTACTGCCCCAAGGCCATTGCTTTAAACTTCTCGTGGTCCAGAACCTGAATTTTAAATAATCTAACTGAAATAACTAAAAAGGCAATGAAAAAACACGCGATAACAAAATTTAACCGCAAATTATCGTGATCTTTCTTTAAAGAAGATTTGAAAGCGCGCTTCATAGTTTAATTCTAATTGAAAGGCTACTCTTTTGATACTACCGCAACCGGTGTGGGGGAGTTAAGTTTAAGAGAGATCAAAGCATCGTGTAGCTCCACGTAACCTAATTGGGAGGCTTTGTCTTCAACATACGCCAAAGATGTGAGTTCTGAATTTATATAATCAAGTTTTGAGATTTCTTTTTCTAAATAGGCCTTTTGCTCGTACAACCCGCGCAACTCAGTATTTTTGACCGCTAAAACGTTAGAGCACTGGATTCTAAACATAATACTTCCGACAAGCAAAACGAGTGTAAATATGTATAATGTTTTTAATTTAAAAAGTCTTTTCATAAACCCTTAACTTTGCGCTTCTTGAATGTACGTTCTCTAATACTTCGCTCTCCGATACCTCAATAGGCTTGCTTGTTAAGGCAACTAATTTAAAGGGCTGTGCGCCGAGGCCGAATTGTTTTACTAGTTTATCCTCCAAAGAGTGAAAACTAATTACTGCAATTAGACCGCCAGGCAGCAAAAGGCGCGCAGCCCGAGGCAGTGAAAGCTTCAGGTTATTCAATTCGTCATTCACGGCTATCCTTAACGCCTGAAATGTACGAGTTGCAGGATGAATCCTGCCGTTTTCATAACCTGGAGGAGATACAGACTTTAAAAGATTTGCGAGCTCTTTTGTTGTCTGAAACTTCTTCAAACTACGAAACTTCACTATTGCTGAAGCAAACTTATTTGCTAAACGTTCGTCCGATAACTCTCTTATCAGCTTTGATAACTCTCTTTCGCCTAATGAATTTACTAGGTCAGCTGCCGTAACACCCAAAGTGTTGTCTAATCTCATATCCAAAGGCTGATCGTTTAAAAAACTGAGTCCCAATTCGCTTTCGAGTTGTGATGTGCTGTACCCAAGGTCGTATAAAATTCCATTTACCTCGTCAAAACCATTTTCCTTTGCTATTTTGTCAACGTCCCTAAAATTACCCAAAACTCCTTTAAAGTTTTTTGTTAAGCCTTCTTCGGCAATTCTCGAATTAGTTCTTGCTAAACTCTCGGTGCTGTAATCCAAACCCAAAACCTGCGCTCCTGATCTCAAAATCTCCAATGTATGTCCCCCGTCTCCAAGTGTGCAGTCTATGTATTTTTTACCTTTAGAGGGCTCAAAATACTTTAAAATTTCCTTTACAAGTACCGGTTTGTGATATTGTTCCAAAGATTCCGTCATTTATGTTCTATTAGGCGGACAGCTCGTTTGCAGACAGCTCTCTGGAAATTTTTTCAACGTGCTCTTGCCACTTATCCTGATCCCAAATTTCTATATGATCCCCTACTCCGATTACCGCTGTTTTTGTGTCTATACCAGCGTAATCTTTTAAATTTGCCGGAATTACCATTCTTCCTTGAGAATCTACTGCTGATTCGGTTGCCGACGTATATAAATATCGCTCTAGATCGCTCTTATTTAGACTTCCGTTTAGATTTTCAACCTGCTTTTGAACGTTTGATGACCATTCCTGAGTATCGTAAACAAATATGCACTTTTCAAAGCCCTTAGAAAGAATCACCTCAGCACTCGAGATTTGTTCTCGAAATTTCTTGGGCAGTGATATTCGTGATCCTTCTGTGATATTTGGGTTGTACTCCCCAAGAAACATTCTCACTTTAAAATCTCCTTAA
>CAZHAM010000023.1:0-10064 GCA_964530415.1 uncultured Candidatus Saccharibacteria bacterium
GTGCCTTTAGGCTCTTTAGAACCAATAAAGTGATTTACTTCCGAAACAATTTTATCAGGTGTAATTTCTGATTTGATAAGGTAGCCTTCAGCACCCATTCCAAAGGCATCTTTAATGATTTCTTCGCTGTTTAGGTTGGTAAGTAAAATGATCGGACCTCTTTTAAGCCCCGAGTCTCCTCCCACACTTTTTAAAATTGAAATTCCGTCTTTTCCGGGAAGCATTATGTCTAAAAGAAGTAAATCCCATTTAAGAGTTTTTATTAGATCAAACCCAACTTCTCCGTCCGAAGCTTGCTCAACTATGTATCCTGCATCGGTTAATATCTCAGAGTAGAGTGTTCTGATATCTTTTTCGTCTTCTATTATAAGTATCGTTTTCTTTGGTGGGGTATCTGACATACTTAATTATTTATATCATATAAGAATTTAATTTTCCATCAAGTACAATTTGATGTGATAGAATGATCCAATGATTTGGCCCCTTTATTCATTAATATCATCGTTTTCAGCTGCATTAATTAATTTTGTAGACAAATATCTTATAGAGAAGTATGCGAAGCAGGGGAATGTTGGGTCTTTGATTTTATTTTCATCGGCAGTAGGTATACCTGCTAGTCTGATTATCTGGTTTTTTAACCGTGTTGTAGCGAACGTTTCTTTTTTTGAAGCATTAATACTGATATTAAATGGAATTATGTACACGCTTTGGCTGATACCTTACCTATACGCGCTGAAAGAAGATGAGACTTCAGTGGTTTCTCCATTATTTCAAATCTCATCAATATTTACAGTTATACTAGGTTTTATATTTTTGAGAGAATCTCTCAACTTCGTACAAACATTGGGAATTTTGAGTATCATGCTCGGCGCGACAGGACTTACCTTAGAAATAAAAAATATCAAAAGCATAAAAATAAAACTGAGGATACTAGGACTGATGATTTTAAGCTGCTCCATCATAGCTGTGAATACGGTTATTTTTAAGAGTATTGCACTTGAAACTAGTTTTTGGTCTGCAGTTTTTTGGGAATATGTGGGATTCTCAACAGCTTTTGTTTTATTTTTCTCTTTCATAGCAAGCTTTAGAGAAGATTTTTTAAGAATGCTTAGGTCAAATAAAGTAATTATTATCTCTTTAAACGTTTTCAACGAACTATTGGCTATGGTTTCTAAACTTGCTTTCAATGCGGCGCTGCTTCTTGCTCCAGTCGGAGTTGTGTCCTTTTTCTCGGAAGGCACACAGCCGGTATACGTATTCTTCTTGGGTTTGTTGCTAACTAGCTTGTTTCCAAAGATAATAAATGAATCAACTGAAAAAAAAGTGGTTTTTCAGAAATTTGTTAGTATAATTTTCATTGTTGTAGGTAGTTATTTAATTTCATTATAAATGAGAGGTTGGTTATTAAGATGAGTACGGTAAAAAACACAAAATTTGGATCGCATTTAATTTTTGATGCGTATGGGTGCGACTTTGACAGTCTTAACAATAAACAGTTGTGTGAAAACGTGTTAAACAATTTAGTTAAATTGGGCGATATGAAAAAACTCAACGATCCTTTTATTATCGAGGCAAGTGGAAACGAAACGCTTGGTGGAAAAGATCCGGGGGGATATAGCGGCTTTGTAATTATTCAAGAATCGCACGTAAGTATCCATACTTTCGCAAAACGGGGCTATGTGACTATCGATATCTATTCATGTAGAGAATTTGATGCTCAAGAGTCTATTGATTATTTGGTAAATACATTCAAACCCGCTGATTACGATGTGATAAAACTCGACAGGGGACTGAAATATCCAAGTGAAAATATTTATTAGCCTCAATCGGTAAGAATATTCGGAAGCTCACCTTTTTGAAATTTTTTAATGTGATCTTTCAAAGCGTTTTTACTTACCTCTAATGAAAGTTCTCCGAAAAGCTTTTTGTACTGCATTAAGAGTTCTTGGAGTGCTAATTTTGGATCGCCCTCAATGCTAAACTCGTTTTGTTTATTAATTTTTAAACCAGTCACATTTCTCGCTAATTCAAACGCAAGTGGTCCAACAACCATTTCTTGCTCACGTACTATTTTAAAAGCTACTTCCGAATACCTATCCATTTAACCCCCCGTTCTTAATATTTTTTAATGCGCTATTAAATTCTAAAATCGACAAAGTCATAACAAAATAAGCAAAGAAATACATATACTCGTTTATACCTGCTGTATCCCAAAGATCCCTGCTTACTAAATACAAAAAATAAAAATCGGCACAATATTGAATAACTAAGGCTGCAAACAGAAGTAATACTCTTACCCGCATATAACCTCCAAGGAATCTGCTGGACAGTATATAGGCTGAGAGTCCTAATGATACATATAAAGATTGCCCAATAGGATACCCAAAGTCCAGAAATACAGTAACAGGTTGGGACCAATCGTATTCATACCCAACTAAAAACATATAGTACACAAATATGACCGAGATGACAGGCACCAAAACAAAAATTAGTTTATTAACATTGTCTTTAAGCAACACCTCAATACCTACCGCTTTAGAAAGATAGTAAGTACCAAGTAAATAAAAGGGGATGCTCCCAAAAAACCCGATATCACCTATAGAGGGGTAGGGGATTTCAATGCCGAGAAATAGTGAGTAAAACGAATAAGCTAGCTGGCCAAATTCCTGCAAAAGTAATCCGATAGAAAAAGAAATTATAGTCTTGCCAATGAAACTGCTGATCCCTCCCCATTTCTTTGAGATTTTCAACCCGTACAATCCTCCAAAAAGAGCCATGAGACCATACGAAACAGAAAAGTATTCGTTAGCCATAGAGTCCTCAATTGAAAGATATCTCAATGCTAACCACCAAAAAGTGAATATCAAAAAGAGTGCTAGAACTAATATGTACTCGACTCCATAGGTTCGTGTTTCTTTATTCATATCGTATACTCATTATATAAAATAAATACAAAAGTAAATAGCTTATGATTCCAACATTCCCAAATTTTAAAAACCTCACCACAGACGACATGGCTGGCATAAGAACCTTTGGGAGTTTATTTCCTCCTTATTCGGATTTTAACTTTATAAGTATGTATTGTTATGACACTAATAACGATTTTTTGATTTCAAATCTGAATGGGAATTTAGTAGTGAGATTTAAAGAGTATGAATCTGAAGAACACTTTTATAGTTTTCTGGGAGTCAACAAACCTCTCGACACGATAGTTAAGCTAATGGAACACTCCAAAACAGAAGGTATTAATCAGATTTTGAAACTTGTCCCCGAGCACTCTATTAAAACTTTACTTCAACAACCTGGGGAATCTGGATTTAAAATTTCTGAAGACCCAGCAAATTTTGACTATATAATCTCTGTACCCAAATTGATTTCATTAAAAGGAAGAAAGATTTATTCATACAAAAACTTGATCAGGCGGTTTTACAAAAAATATCCCGATGTAATTATAAAAACTTTGAATCTTGAAGACGACTCAATTTCCCGGGATATTATCAAGCTATTTTTGATTTGGGCAGAAAGCAAAAAAAAGTCTGATGATGAAATTAAATTTGAACTTCAGGCCATTAAGAGACTGCTTTCGATCGCTGGCATGGTAGAGCTCGTAAGTATAGGTGTTTACGCGGACAACAAATTAATTGGGTTTTCGATAGAGGAGGTTGATCATGATGGATATGCGATGGCGCATTTTGGAAAAGCGGATGTAAAATATGGGGGGATTTATCAGGTTTTGGAGTATGAAAGTGCAAAAATTTTAGAATCAAAGGGGTGCCAGTTCGTAAACCTAGAACAAGATCTGGGTATCGAAGGTCTTATGCGCAACAAAAGAAACTGGGATCCCGTTTCCTACCTAAAAAAGTATCTTATCGAATTCAAATGAGATATGGAAAAAGCTTCTCAATTACATTATGCTTAAACTCAATACTGCCATATGGATCCTCAAACTCAATCCGATGTAAAAAACATCGCACAAGAACTATATAAAAAGAATTTAGAGCTGTTGGAACAAAGGAGAAAAACCGAACAGCTTTTATACAGCGTTTCTGAGGCAGTACTGGCAATAAACGAGGAATTCAAAATAACAATTTTTAATAAAAGGGCAGAAGAGATGGCGGGGATGCCGGCTCAAGACGCTTATCTAAAAGATATACAAGAAGTTGTGACTCTACATGATCAATCAGGTTTCCCGTTTGATATAAAATCTCAGTGCTTTTTATCTAAAAACTTGGAAGTATCGGGTTTAGTTTTAAAAGATCGCGAAAAAGATTATTACATAAACTACGGCTCCTCAATAATCGACCACCAGGATGGAAAAAGGGAATGTTTAATCACATTAACCGATGTTACAACAGAAAAAATGCTAGAAAAAACTAAAGACGAGTTTATTTCCGTCGCATCTCATGAACTTAGAACCCCAATGACAATTATCAAAAGTTATCTTTGGATGGTACTTGCCGGAAAATCCGGAGAAGTTAACCCGGGGATGCAGATCTACCTTAACAAAGCGATGAAAGCGACAGAAAGAATGATTTCTTTAATAAATGATATATTAAGCGCTGCTAAGTTAGAACAAGACAAAGTGTTATTTGATAGCGATATTATTGAGATTGACTCTTACTCAATGGAGATTATCAGCGACTTTAGTATTAAAGCTCAGGAAAAAGGTATTTATTTGAATTTTGAGCCATCGGGATCGAAATCTTATGTGACTGCCGATTCAGGAAAATTAAGGGAAATATTTGTTAATCTGCTCGGGAATGCCGTTAAATTCACAAGACAGGGAGGAGTTACCGTGAGAATAAAGGACGAAGATTCACAATTTAAAATTGAGATTGCGGATACAGGATCGGGGATTGAAAAAGGCGATATTGCAAGACTCTTTCATAAATTCGGAAGGCTCGATAGCTCATACCAAACAGTCGCCGAATCTGGAGGAACTGGCTTAGGACTTTATATTGTTAAACTCTATATAGAAGGTATGGGAGGAAAAGTAGGCGCAGAATCAGAAGGTAAGCTCAAAGGAAGTACCTTTTGGTTTACGCTCCCAAAAAAACAGGCAAAGTCTTAAAACAAACCGCCGTACCAGTTAAGAATTACATCCCCAAAGAAAAACGCAACCACACTTCCCAAAATTAAAAATGGACCGAAAGCGATTGTATCTTTAATGGTTTTTCTTTTAAACAAAATCAAAACAAGGCTAAACAGCGCCCCTAAGAAAAACCCTAAGAATATGCCCAATACATTGGTTGGAAAGGCATTAACTAGTCCTATTAAAAAACCAAGTTTCACATCTCCGCCCCCCATTCCGCGACCGCGTGTAATAAAGATCAGTAACAAAAAGAATAGCGCTATCCCAAGTGAGCTTAAAAGCATAATTCCAAAACTTTTTAGCACCGCAATTACTTGCTGAGTAAAAAAGCCGGAAGCAATAAGATACTTGCCAAAATCATCGGCAGCCATTGCTTTATAGGTTAGATAAATATTTATTACTGTGTAACTTATAAAAAACAGCAAAACAAACCATATGCCCGCATAAACAACTTTATCGGGAATAATACGATATTTAACATCGGTCAAGAATATGATGAGGTAGACGCTAAATACGCTTACCAAATAGAAAAAAGCTAATAAATAAACCCACCCAAAATTTTGAAAAACCTGGGTATAGTGGGCAACGCCAACAAAAATTAAACCCGACACAATCTCTGAAAACGGATAATACCAAGATAGTTTTTGACCGCATTCGCTGCATTTACCCCTTTGAAATAGAAAACTGAATATCGGGAACAAGTTTTTGGCTTTTAAAGGTTTTTTGCAATGATCGCACTTAGATCTGCCAAATAAAACCGATTCTCCCGTAACAGAACGGTCGGCAACTACATTAAAGAAAGACCCGAAAACGGTACCCGCAACAAATATAAGAATATAATATAGGATAAGTTCAATTGTCATAATTAGATATTCTACTACATTTTTGAAAAAACTCATCAAATAAATTTTCTCGTAATGAGAACTCGCGAGAGTGGGGGATTATTGTTTTTAAAATGAGATGGGCGGCGCTCTAAGCGCCGCCCATCTTCCCTATGTTCTTAGTCAAGAAACACAGTTTACGTAAACTGCTAAGTACTAGAGTATGGATAACGAACTACCTATTTCGTATATAGCCGGGGCGTTTCCGCCGTCGTCTGTCATTTTGGCTGCGTTATCAGCATGTTCTAATACTGCGTTAACCTCAAAGTTAATTCCGTCAGATCCATACACATACGTCTGCGTTGAGAGTGGATCTCTTGGTAATGTCGAAATGAATTTCGCTAAACCCTGAGTTCCTACTAGTGTAAACATAACGTACCCATCGTTTCCCGCTACACCAAAACCTGATGTTTGGTCGCACCCTGTTGCACAAGCTGTACTTGTATCTAAAAGTGTGATTTCACCGTCTGCTAATGATAAGTTGATGGCTTTTACTAATGTGTCAAAATCCTGTAATCTCTTTGAATCTCGGCTTTTTTGCACCATAGCCTGAGGATTAATTGCGATCAATAATGCCCCTGCTAATACTGCGATAATAGCGATAACAACGAGTAACTCAATTAATGTAAAACCTTTTTGTCCTTTTTGTCTTTCCATAATTAATTTTCACCTCCCTTCAATTTTTGCGCTCAATTTTGTTTTCATAAGCAATTTTAAATAAATACTAAATCGCACTAGTGATTTTATAAATCGGTGTAATAATCGAAATGATCAAAAAGCCTACCATTGTACCGAGCATCACCAAAATTATCGGCTCCAGAGCAGATGAGAGTCCCTTTACCAAGTGATCTACCTCTCCGTCGTAGTAGCTTGCTACTCTTCCCAAAACCTCGTCCATTTTACCTGTCTCTTCACCAACACTAGCCATTTGTCCGACAACAGGTGGAAATACCGGATTGTTTTTAAAGTATTGCGACAACGGATTACCTTTTTCTACCTGCATGGCAGCCTCAGCTGAAGCTAGCTTAAAAGCGGAACTTTCCACAACCGATGAGACTATTTTTAACGAATCTACAATTGGTACCGCTGAAGATATTAGTAAAGAGAGTGTTCGTGTAAATTGAGCAAGTTCTTTTTGCCTGTTAATTTTTCCGAATACAGGTATTCTAAACATAACTTCAGTTGAGTAATATCTTCCAACTTCAGATTTAAAAAAGTATCTTGCACCTAAAAACCCACCGATCATTAATATAAACATTATGATTTTGTACTGAACCATAAACGCCGAGATGTTTATCATAGCCTGTGTAATAGCCGGGAGATCAACATTCATGCTTTTATACATATCTGCGAGTTTTGGAATTACAAAGATCATCAGTATGATGAATACGCCTATCATAGCTATAAATACAATTACCGGATAAACCATCGCGGATTTAAACTTTGAAGTAAGCTCTCTGTCGGCCTCCATATTGTCCGCCAGTCTTTTTAAAATGTCGTCCAGCTTACCCGAGGATTCTCCTGCGTTAACCAGTGCTTGATATGTTGCTGAAAAAACTGTGGGGTATCTCCCAAAGGCCGAAGATAAAGAGGCTCCTCCTTCAACTGATCTTAAAACATCGTAAATCATTTTCTTAAAAAGCTTGTTCTGGGTTTGTTCTGCTAATACGTCTAAGGCTCTAGAAATAGGCAGACCCGCCGAAATCATCGTAGAAAACTGCCTTGTAAACTGCACTACTTCGGTTTGTGGAACTCCTCTAAAGTTTAAAAGTTCTTCAAGAAATGAGGATTTCTTCTCTTTTATGTGTATAACAACCAAACCTTGATTTTTGATCAAAGCTACCGCAAGTTCCTGCGTTCTCGCGTCAACGTTTCCGGTTCTTGTGTGTCCTTGTGAGTCTTTTGCTAAATAGTTGTATAAGGGCATTTTGTAATTTTCAAATTTACTTCCTGGTCATTGTTGTTACGTGTCTTTTTAGCTCGTCAGGCCTGTTTGCATATTTGATCGCAACTTCGTAACTTATCAGCCCGTCGACAATGAGATTTGCGAGACTTCTTTCTAAACTTATCATTCCAAGTGATGTGCTGGTCTGAATGACGTTGTCCAACATATGCGTTTTTCCTTCTCTTATCGTGTTTCTTACGGCTTCATTTGCTAGTAAAATCTCTACCGCCGGAACAATGCCTGATTTTTCTGAGTACATAAGTCTTTGAGAAACGACAACTTCAATTACTTGTGCAAGTTGTGATCTAACTTCAGATCTTTTTGATTCGGGGAACGACGCAATAATTCTGTCTACCGTTTGAGCCGCAGAGTTTGTGTGGAGTGTTGCAAATACCAAATGGCCTGTTTCTGCAATCTGAAGTGTTGCTGAAATTGTTTCCATGTCTCTCATTTCTCCAATTAAAACCACGTTAGGATCCTGCCTCAAAATCGATTTTAATGCGATATCCCATGAATGAGTGTCTAAAAATAATTCTCTTTGTACAATTAAAGATTTCTTATTTGAAAAGATGTATTCAATAGGGTCCTCAACAGTAATTATGTGCTCAGCTCTGGTTTCATTTACTCTGTCTATCATAGACGCGATTGTTGTTGATTTACCGTGTCCTGTAGGACCGACTACTAATACAAGTCCCTGTTTTAATTCGCACAAATTATAAATTATGTCGGGCAGGTTTAGCTGTTTTATTGAAGGCACAATCATAGGAATAACCCTGAGCGCGATAGCAGGGTATCCTTTTTGGAAGAAAGCGTTTACCCTAAATCTAGCCTTATTCCCAAGTGCTACGGAAAAATCCAATTCTTTGTTTACTTCAAATATTTCTTTTTGCTGCTCATCCATTATTTGCGAGAGAAGATAATCAACATCATCAACGACTAGAGGATCTGGCGCTCCTTCAAGAGTCCTGAGCTGGGTATTTACTCTAATAATCAGGGGAGATCCTGTAACAACATGCAAATCCGATGCCTTAGAATTTAAAACTTTTTCTAAAATTTCAGTAACGTTTAATTTCATATATTTTTATGATTTAGCAACTCTCATAACTTCTTCGAGAGTACTAACCCCTTCTACAACTCTTAAATACCCGTCCTGCAGAAGTAAGAGCATTCCTTCTTCGACACTTTGCTTTTGCATGGTACTAACAGGGCTGTTTTCAAGTGTTAAATGAGCGATTGTGTCGGACATTGTGAGTAATTCATAAATTCCAAGTCGCCCCTTGTAACCGGTATTACTGCACTTTGCACACCCCTTACCTTTAAATATTTTGATACTTTGAGAATTAAATCCTTTTACCGTTTTTGCAACCTCAATATCTTTTGCCATCAATACCTTGTTTTTAGAAATCTCATCAATTACTTTGGTGATGTCCTCCTTCACTTCTTCGGGCGGCTCATACTCTTCTTTGCAATCGTTGCATATTTTTCTAACAAGTCGCTGGGCCAAAACACAGTTTAGTGTTGATGAAAGTAAAAAGTCCTCAACTCCCATATCCAAAATTCTTGGAATAGCGCCGGCTGCAGAGTTTGTGTGCAAAGTTGAAAGGACTAAGTGGCCTGTTAAAGCGGCATGAACGCCTAGCTCGGCCGTCTCGCCGTCTCGAATCTCTCCTACCATGATGATGTTAGGATCTTGTCTTAAGAAGGATCTTAGTCCGGTTGCAAATGTTAATCCGGCCTGAGGATTTACCTGTACTTGATTTACACCCGGAACTCGGATTTCTACCGGATCTTCGAGTGTAACAATGTTTACTCTAATAGTGTTTAGCTTAGAAAGTGCAGATGCTAAAGTTACGGTTTTACCAGAACCCGTAGGTCCCGTTACGAGAATCATGCCGTTTGGCCTTAAAAGTGTCTCTTCAAATCTTCTCAAAGTTAAACCTCTCATTCCCAAATCTCTAAATGTAAAAACCTGACCTTCTTCTTTTAAAAGCCTGATAACAACTTTTTCTCCGTATATCGTAGGAAGCGTTGAGACTCTAAGGTCAGTGGATGTTTTACCAACTTGAACCTTAAACCTACCGTCGAGTGGAATTCTTTTTTCATCAATCTTCATTTTTGCCAAAATCTTAATACGCGCAACAACGGA
>CAZHAM010000024.1:0-1081 GCA_964530415.1 uncultured Candidatus Saccharibacteria bacterium
CGCAGAAAAGTGTGTCTTCGAACCTGCTTCGCTGTTCAATCAACTACCCATCAATAAAAATCCGCTAGCCACCTGCGGTGACTACCGAATTTTCATGGCGGAGGGTGTGGGATTCGAACCCACGGACGGCTTTAACACCGTCACGGTTTAGCAAACCGCTGCCTTGGGCCACTCGGCCAACCCTCCAGGTGTTTTTGCACAGAACAACGGGCATATTTTGGATCGGTGCAGGTTGTATTATACAAGTTTTCCTCAAAAATTTATACCGAACACGAAAATATCGCAACAACGGCTAAGTTCTCTTAAATCTCTTACTTAGCGTAAAAACTGAGATATCACTGAATCCAAAACTATTCAATGTCTTAGCTGCTTCTAATACTGTAGCGCCGGTTGTACAGATATCATCAACTATTACCAATTTCGTATCTTTGGGTAATAATCTAGCTTTTTCGCTCAGCGCAAACGCGCTTTCAAGGTTTTTAAATCTGGCCCGTCTGTCATTTTCAAATTGGGCGAGTGTCTCTTTTTTTCTGATTAACACGGTTCGCGCGATTTTGCACCCGGCCTTAAATGCTATCTCCTTACATATCAGGTCAACTTGATTAAAACCTCTGGCTTTTTCTTTGGCGCGGTTTAATGGAATAGGCACAAGCACACTGTTTCTTAAATAGTTTAAAGTCTCGGCGTTTAGCAAATTGACACCATATTTAGTTAAAAGTTTGAGAGCTAAAAATTGTTTTGTTCGGTATTTAGAAGTTTTAATTACTTTTCTTACTGCCCCGTCATAATCAAAAACTGTAATGAATCTTTTGACCGGGGTTTTACTTGAACACTGAGTATGCGTAATCCCAAGTATTGAGTTTTTTTCACAAACCACACAAATATCTGGGTCTACTATTTTGCAGGTTGCCAAACAAATACGGCAAACAAGCGTTCCGACACTTGAACACATCAAACATTTTGGCGGAAAGATTAAATTTATTAGGTTGTCCATAGCTTATCCACACTAGCGTATTAGTTCTTATGACAGCTTTAACACACTAATAGACCCATAGCGATGCATACGATTCGCCCTATAGTA
>CAZHAM010000024.1:1181-9994 GCA_964530415.1 uncultured Candidatus Saccharibacteria bacterium
GCAGCGCTTCCTCTTTTAGATGCGTACATCTATGCTCAAGTATTTGACTCGCTTATCAAGACAGTTACCGAAACAAAAGCCATTGGCCCGGATTTAATCAACAACATAATATTCCTGCTTATAACCTCGGTTTTATTTGATTTTGCAGGCAAACTCTCAACATATTTTGACTGGAACTTATACGAAATTTTATCAAACAAATACAATGAAGAATTTTCCAGAAAAATGGCCAATCTGGATTTTGAGTACTATGACACACCTGAAGTAAGCGGGCTCATAAATAAAGTCACCCACCGCTATATGAGTTTTAATCTCAATTTTATGAGAAGAATATTTGAGATTGTTGAAGCACTTTTTGCAATTATTTTAAACATCTCTATTCTATTGACGCTTTCCCCGATAATTATTGTGGTTTCGATAGTGGCAACTATTCCACAAACTATTTCGAGCGTTTACCTCACAAAACTCAGATATAAAATATTCGACGAATGGACAGATAGAAGAAAAGACTCCGGTAGAACAAGATCCAAAATAGTAAACGACGAATCCATAAAAGAAATTAAAACATTTAACTTGATTGACTATTTTGTAAACAGATTTATATCCATAGACATTGCTAATTCTAAAGCCGTCATGAAAGTGGAAAATAAAAGGCTTCTCCTAAACAGTATTTGGGGAATTTTAGATTCAATTACTTTTGGTTTGGTTTTAATAATTTTAACAACAACAGTCTTAGCAGGAAGAATCACAGTCGGTGCATTAACATTTTATGTGAGATCGGCAAGTTCGCTACGAGCTAATATCGGCAGATTATTTAATAGACTGACGTTAGCTTACGAAAGCGGACTTTATGTAAACGATTATTATAAACTTATGGATCTCGAAAAAAAGATCGTGTCGGGCGGTACAGTTCTTTTAAACAAACCGATACCTCCAAAAATTGAGTTTGTAAATGTAGGTTTTAAATACCCTGTTTCCGAAAAATGGGTTCTTAGAAATATAAACCTAAAAATCTATCCCAGTGAGAATATTGCTATAGTAGGCGAAAACGGCGCAGGTAAAACAACGCTGATAAAACTGTTGATGAGATTTTATGATACAACCGAAGGAGAAATCTTAATTGACGGCATAAATATAAAAGGGCTAAACACCGACGACTGGTATTCAAAAGTTGGGACACTCTTTCAGGAATATAACTTTTATCACTTTGACGCCAAAACCAATATCGGAGTAGGTAAAATTAGCGATATTGAAAACATTGATAAAATTGTTGATTCCGCACAAAAGTCAGGCGCGAATGAATTTATAGAAAAATACGAAGATAAATATGACCAGATACTCGACAAGGCATTTAAAGGCGGGATAAATCCATCTACAGGTCAGAAACAAAAAATTGCCTTGGCAAGAGCCTTCTTCAAAAACGCACCGATCTTAATTTTAGACGAACCGACCAGTTCAATAGACGCAAAGGCGGAATTTGAAATTTTTGAAAACTTGTTTAAGTTTGCCGAAAAAAAGACCGTTATAATAATTTCACACAGATTTTCGACAGTCAGAAACGCTCAAAGAATTATTGTTTTGGATGACGGTAAAATAATAGAAGAAGGGGCACACGAAGATTTAATTAAAATTGAGGATGGAAAATATAAAAAAGCTTTTGAACTTCAAAAAAAGGGTTACGAGTAATACAAAACTGGTTTCGGCCTTAGTAGTTTTGTTTCAGGTAATCCCAGCTACATTAATATTATTTACGGCACTAAATATTGTTAAAAACGGCGGACTTATTAAAACTGATTACATTGCTTTTTATACCGGGGGCAAGATTTTAGCTGACGAAAGCTTGGGAGCAGGCCAGCTTTACGATACTGCTATACAACGCTCTGTACAGGACAGTCTATTTTTTAATGAGTACGACAATTTTTATGCATATTTAAACCCTCCGATTGTCGCTTTGGTTGCTTCTTTATTTTCGTGGCTAGCATTAAGTCAGTTCTATTTTGCCACTCTATTAATAAACTTGGTTCTTCAGATAATTTTTGTATTTAATCTTAAGAAGCTTTTTATTAAAACCGATCATTATTTGCTTTTTGCACTTTTTGCAGGGATATTTTTACCGGTACTCAGTTGTTATATTAGCGGCCAGTTTTCAATATTTTTGGCACTTATTACACTTTTAATAATTTTACTTTTAAAATCCGATAAAGACTTCCGCGCAGGAATACTTACAGGCCTTTTACTTATCAAGATCCATTACATACTTTTAATTCCTTTTTTATTTGTGTTTGCTAAAAAAAGAAAGGCGTTTCTTGCAGGATCGGCACTTAGCATACTTTTGTTTATCGCTGTTAATTTTGCTATTTACGGCTCCTCGCTAGGCGCTGACTACTATAACTTACTAAATAAGGTAGCTAACAGCGAAACAGGCACACAACTTGGAACTTTGATTACGAATAACGTTAACCTTCAAGCATTTGTGCCGTTTGTTGCAAAGTTCTTAAATGTCACCGAAAGTTTATCTATTAAATTTATTGCGGGATTGCAAATATTTTTAATTTCGTTGGCACTGGTTTTTGGTCTGAAAAATTCTGACGATTTTAACAGGGATAGTGTTTTGGCTTCTTCGCTTATATTGTTTAACACACTTAATCTGCATACGTTATATAACGATCTGGCTATTACTTTTATTTCTGCTGTAATTATCTTCAATAGAGCCATTCGAACTCAAAAAGAAACGGGGGCGATATTATTTGCTTGTGCAATAGCGGTTATCTTTTTACCATATTTGTATACTCTAATACCACAGAGTTCTTTAGCAATTGGGCTAACACTTGTGTCTATAATTAATTTATGTTTAATCCACCAACACCAAAAGTACTAGTTTCAATATTTGTAACTTTAATATTTTGGGGGTTTCTTCTAACAATCTTGTCTTTTCATGATGAGATTTCCGAAATGGATCCTTCGTATCCGACTGATTTCACTATGTATTTAACAGGTGCAAAAATGTTTAGGGACGGCAAAACAAACAAACTATACGATATCGAAGAACAGAAAATGTATAGAGAAAGTGTTTTGCCCTCAGACGGAATTACGGGCATATTAGCATTCAGAACCCCTCCGATAACTGCCGCGTTATATTCCTTGCTCCCGTTGCATGATTACAAAACAGCTTTCTGGGTAAACGGTTTAATTAACATCGCTCTCATAATCGTTTCGATTTCTTTATTAACCAAAAATTTTAATTCATTTTTAGAGATGAGCTTTTTGGCGGTATTTAATATTGCAGTCCTAACAACATTGGTAAACGGGCAAATAACAGGTTTGATCTTACTAATACTTGTATTTGAATATATTTTGCTAAAAAAGGAGAAAAGTGTCTTAGCTGGAATTTTTGGGGCACTTTTATTTGTTAAACCTCATTTTTTGATATTAATTCCATTCTTCTTGCTATTAAATAACAGTGATAGTAAAAAAATTAAGTATCTGATTTCATTTGCAATTACAATGTTAATTATTTTGATATTTAACACCGCGCTATACGGGACAAACTTTATACCCGACTACATACAATATGTTTTAAGTAGCGAGGGAATTGAGTACGGAACCCGTATATCAAGCAATATTAATATTACAAGCTTAGTTGATTTTTTGTCAGGTGGGGTAAATCGCCAAACCCTAGCGACCGCGTTATCCTTCGCAGCATACATTTTGCTTTTTGGTTACTTTTTGAAGTACACTTCAAAATTAGAAGAGAGGTTTGCTTTGAGTATTTTAATTATTCCGCTAGTTAATATTCATACTTTGCACAGCGATCTGCTAGTTTGGCTTATTCCACTAGCTTATTTTTTAACTGAGCCAAAATTTAAGGCGAGGATTTGGAAACCCATGATTATATTGTTATTTGTATTAATTCCAAATTTGAGTTATTGGGAAAAAGAATGGTTCGTTGCTTTATGTATGCTCGTTTTTAGTGTGTACTTGCTTATCAAACTTCGATCTGACATTAGGGCGGGTAAGAAACCCCAAAGTTCTTTCTTGGTGGAGATGGGGGGAATTGAACCCCCGTGCCGAGATCTCTAAATATAAGTCCTACAAGCTTAGTTAATTTTTTCTTACAAAAGCTAGGTAGTTAACAACCTAAAACTTTTGGCAGACCAAGTGTTTGGGCTTTGCGCCCCCGGTCTTAACCGATGGTCAAACGATGAAAACCTCGTCCCGGTTATATAAAGCTGTTAAACAACTCCGGACAGATGATTAACAACTGTGCAATCTAATTAAAATTAGGCTGCAACTGTTGCGAAGGCTGGAACGCCTACTGCAACATTATTGCTATGTTTAGCATTTGTTTGTTTGCATGATTTTAAGGATCGTGCGAACCTGCTTGCACTCATACAAAGAAGATTCCGGTCGAATCCGTGTCATCCCCATACACGCTGAATTATAGACTATAAGTCTATTTGCGTCCAACTTCGTTCTTGTAGCTTCTGACCTCGAGTTCCAAATCTCTTTTAATCTGTCTTTCTTTTGCTACTTCCTTTTTTTCAAACTCTTTTTTACCTTTTACTACAGACATTTCTAACTTTATTAAATTATTCTGGAGTATTAATGCTAGCGGAATAGCTGTTTTACCTTTTTCTTTTAGCTGTTTTGAGATTTCAAAAATTTCCTGCGAGTTCAATAATAACTTTCTTGATCTACGTGTGTCGGATTCTGTAACATCGTTGCTCTGTTTTGAATATCTTCCGATGTACATGTTTTTAAGCCACACCTCACCCTCCCTTAATTCAATAAAGGCACCTTCAAAACTCGCTTTTCCCTCACGAATAGCTTTGACCTCGTACCCATACAATTCGACACCTGCGATATACTTTTCGAGTATGCTAAATTCGTGAAGTGCTTTTCTGTTTTTTGCAAGTAACATGGGCATATTATAGGGTTTTAAGACAGGATAGTACAGAGCTTCAAAATGGGTTCACTAATGATATAATTTGATAGACAATGAGAAAAGTCTTTAGAATAAATTTCAGATTTATGATTTCTGCTTTTGTATGTTTTGCAGCTGCGTTTACTTTTGTTAATTTTTCAAATGTTTTTGCTATAACAGCCCCCGATCCAAACAGGCTCGGGTTTTATGACGAAGCTTCGTGGTGCCCAAGACTTATCGATCCTCCATACAGTATGCCGAGTGTTATTGCTGACAGTTTATCGGTATTTTGCGGAACTGTTGTAGGTTCTGACGGCAACGGACCAATAGAAGGTTTAACTGTTGCACAATACGAAGCGGATCCAGAAATGCCCACCGGCAAATATAAAGGGAGACTAACCGGGCTTTACAACTCGACAGGAACCGACGAGAACGGAAAGTTTCATTTAATTACAAGAAAAGTCGGCCCGGGAGGAAATACTGTTTATTTTGTGTTTTTCTGCAATCAAGTGCAACTTGAAGCCGTGCGCGCCGGCTCACTTTTTGACAACTATCAGCTGGATACTATGGCCTACAGAAATGAGCACACTGCCTGTACTGTGCTGGAACCTGATATGGTTCCAATTGAAGTGGACCTATCAAATAGGAACATCCTGCTAGGTGCTGATGTCGGAGATGCTGGGTTTGAAAATGACGTTCCAATTGGAAGTGAGATTGTTCAGGATATGGCTTTTAACACAAATACAGGTGAACAATACCACGATCTTAGGTTTACAAAAATGAATGTTGATCTGGATGCCCTTTGGGGCGTATCGAATTACAGTCAAACCGGCGGTGAGGATGTGATGGATTGTTTAACAGAATACCACGATCCTTACTACTGTAATTATCAGGAGTATATGAAAACATCGGACCAGGAGGACTATTTAACAAGAATTGCGTTTGGTTTTATACCAAACCAATGTACCTTTCCCACCGAAAGAAGATTTGAACTTAGAGGCGGTGTTCAAAGAACAAACAGAGATCCGTTCATTGCTATGCAGTCTAACAGTATTCTATTTGGAGATTATAATGATGCGTCAAAAGATTTGATGGTACGAATTTTTGGAAACCCCAAAGTAGGAGAAGAGGCACTTATAGATTGTGAATGTTTAAAAGCGGGAAATAGCGAGTATTTAGATCCCGGCATTGACACGCTCTGTCCGGATAGAGGTGTTTTACTAAACTCTGGATGGTCATCGAGACTTAGTTCCGGAGTTGACTGGTATCAAAGGTATCGATCAGGCGCTTTTGAAGTAGATAGAAATACAAATGTCTGCAAATTAAGAGGGAGAGATGTGACAGTAGGTGAGCTCGCAGCGTGCGCCTTTGATAACGAGTGCAGTAACGGTATAACAAAAGATTATTGGAGACCCGAGGTATTTATCTCAAACGGCGAGTCGTACGAGGGAGTGACTTCCAGGTGGCACACAGCTTCAAAATACCTCCCAACTGTAAAATCAGAACTTGAACACCAAAGAGTCAATACTGCATTGACCCGACTCCCTTACACCGTAGGCTCAGCTACGCCAATACCAACCGGAGATATTAATGGGGAAGTTTCAGGAGCAAATTCATTAGTTAGAGCTTTGAGGGTAACCTCTTTCGATATAGTGCCGAACAATATCGAGATTGATCCTTATATGGACGATCACCCCGATTCCCACTCTTTTATAAGCCCTGCGGCAGAAGCTAAAGATTACCATGCGGATGCATCCGAAATGGCCAGCGTTACAGCTGTATATAACTTGGGCAGACCCATACAACATGCTTCTATCGGCCTTGAGTACAAACAGCTAGGGTATGAACAAGAAGGGGCAATGAAGTTGGACAACTATTTCGAAGAACGCGCAGATTATGCGGACAACAACGATGCTGATTCATACGGACATTCGAGAAACAAAGCTTCCAGCACGGGAATATACTACACAAATGATTCAATAATTAGAGATGACACGTTTGAAGGAGGCCAAAATGTTAGATTGGCGGGTGGAGCGGATCACGCAATAGAAGGTTTTGTTGCTGATGTATTGGGAGCTGATTATAGGTGGGGTAGATCATTTATAGACAGTTTGTACACAATAATGTCAGGAACCGGTGAGGGCTCGTTACCGGCTAGACCAAATGGCGACGGTTTTGATCTTTCCGTTCCATATACAGCTTTAGGAACTGCCTGGGACGCAATTTTTAACAACGACGGTCCTGAAAAAAGTATGGGCCAACGTGCAAATAATGTGGGTGTAGGAACAACACCTCGCGATCAGTTGCTTCCTGTTGATTTTCCTCTTTGCGAAGACAATTTTAATACCATTTTTTATCCCCCGCGCTCACCATACAATGCCGTGATTGACCCTGGATCATGGGGCTCTGACGCGTGCTACCCCTGGCACCCTCTTCCCATAAACGATTCGTGCGGTACTTTTACAGGGTCAGTTACGTTTTACCATCCCGGATTAGGAACAACAATTACCGTCACAGATCCTGAATTATCCGGAGGCGTTTCCAGAACTTGCAGGGTTGAGGACTGCCGACAGCTTCAAGTTACTGAAACATGTGATTGCGATGCCGCCGGTAACGAAATAAATTGCGGAAAACGTTACGATTTTGAGGATACCCAATGTGGTGCCGATTTTAACTACCAATGCGCATCTCATGGGGCGCAAAGAAGTTGCTATAACCTGGGGACTACTGATTATGATAGAAACTGCGTTTTAGATTCTTTCCCGGATGACGAAGTAAACGCAAGGTGTGGCCCTCTAGATATTGACTGCGTTGACTGCGCAAGAGATACCCAAGACCTTCCTGTTTGTTCAATGGGAGTTGCCGGCCCATATATCTGCGCCGGAGAACTTGAAGTAGGAAATACCGATGTTAGGGTAAGACAAGAGTTGCCGCTCAACACAAGCGGTACCGACACACCTCCGGTTCAAAAAAATACAAATCCAATAGTTGATTCTTTAAAAATTACAGAGTCAACGTTTAAATCTCCGGCCGAACTCGAAATCATGAACTCTTCCGCAGTTAATGTTGATTAGAAAAACGACAATAATCTTGATACCGACCCCGATATATACACATACGGTCAGGATATGATAACGACAGATGGCGCGGCCACTTACATGACATCCATAAGAAGGGCGCTTGCTAGCCCGGTACCCGATCCTTACAACATACCGACCCTGGACGTGACTGCACCTCCGCAAGTGGGGATAAGATATCACGTAGCTAATCTTGGATTTGAAGGTCATCTCCGTGAGATCGACTTGATTCGCCCACTGGCACAGCCAAACAGGCTTACGGAGATTGAAGCCGGCGAGTTTGTGCCTTTCCAAGCTCCTTTATACGAGCCTCCGGAACCTGCAGAAATGAGTACCAGATCACAACTAATTTTTGGACCTCCCCGTACAGTAATAATGGCTTTAGATAGTAACGACCGAAATACAGCTTATGCAGTTGAGTACGAAGATATGGGACCTCCTCCGTTAACATCATTTAACGCGGCGTGCGATATCACAAGCTGCTCACATGATAGCGTACCTGCGTTTTCAAATACAGCTATCAACATATTCAATTCCGCGGCTGCAGAATTTAACATACCTCCCGCGTTACTGGTTGCTTATATAGCTACGGAGGGCAAAGCATTTGCACCACCTTTGGTAGACTACTCAGTGGACCCTCCATTTAACGCATATGCAGACGATGAGATCGTTAGAGCTTGGAGCGAAGAGTACTACGGTAGAATCGCTTTACCGGGACAATTTGCACTTTGTGATGATTTAAAATGGTCGGAACAAGGACAGTTTCAATGGCTGCAAAAATGGTGGGATCTAATGCTGGACGATGTTGTTGT
>CAZHAM010000025.1:0-1252 GCA_964530415.1 uncultured Candidatus Saccharibacteria bacterium
ACTTATTAGTGGAAAAACAGTGCGATTTCTGCTTTAATACTATGATCGATTTAATTAATTAGGAGAAAATATGGAATCCAACAACTCACAAACACAGATGCCCGTCCAATCTATTGTCCAGATCTCACTGGTACTTTTATTGGTTGTTGCGGCTTTCTTTATCGGAATGCTTTGGACCAAGGTTCAGAACTTAGAAAAAGATGGTGGCAATAACAATGTTGCAGCAAACCAACAAGATGCTGCAGCTCCGGAGCAACCGGGAGAAACTTTAGGCGATGTAGCGCCAATAAGTGACGCTGATCATATTAGAGGCAACAAGGACGCTAAAGTTGCAATGATAGTATATACAGATTTTGAATGCCCTTACTGCAAGAGATTTCACCCCACCGCATCTCAGCTTTTGAGCGAAAATGACGGAAAAGTGAAGTGGATATATAGGCACCTTCCTTTGGAAAGTATTCACCCAAATGCCATGTCCTTTGCACTTGGTAGTGAGTGCGTAGCAAAGTTGGCAGGGAACGACGCGTTCTGGAAATATTCTGATGCGTTATTTGAAGCCGAAACACCCGATGTATATAAAATTGCAGCTTCAGTTGGTGTAAATGCAGCAGCCTTTAAATCTTGCCATGACAATGAAGAAACATTCGACAAGGTAAAAGCTGATATGGCATCAGCCTCGAGCGCAAATATAAGGGGAACCCCTGGTGCAATATTGTGGAACTTGGAAACAAACGAAAAAGAGCTTATACCTGGAGCAGTTCCTTACGCTACATTAAAGACTTCCTTGGATAATATTTCAAACTAAACTAAATAGGCAAAACGAAAGCGGCTCCTTTTAAGGAGCCGCTCTAAAATCAAAATCGTTTGTTAAAAATCACTTTCAAAAAACGAAGCAAAATTACTTTTTCTTTGCTGTCTTTCTTTTCTTAGTGGTTTTCTTAACTGCTTTCTTGACTGTTTTCTTAGCTGCTTTCTTTTTCTTTACTGGCATTCGAATTCACCTCCTATTCGGTGTTCCCATATTATGTCAAAAAATAAAAAACACTCTGCGCCTTTTGCAAAGTGTTTCAGTTAACAAAAATATGGGCAGATAACTTTTGTTCAAAAATTTGAATCATATGATTTAAATTTCTAATCTAATTATCATTTTATTTTTAAAATAAGTCAATATTGTAGTTAATTTAAAAATTATTTTTGTCTTACATTTACATGACTTAAAATGAATTACTCAGGAATTGCATTGTGTTTCTTA
>CAZHAM010000025.1:1352-9690 GCA_964530415.1 uncultured Candidatus Saccharibacteria bacterium
TCTTACATTTACATGACTTAAAATGAATTACTCAGGAATTGCATTGTGTTTCTTAGCGGAACTTTATTTTGAATGAACAAGCCCGTATAATGTCTTTATTATGAAACGAAAAATTTTAATCGGTGTAGCATGGCCATACGTAAACGGTGATCTTCATATCGGACATCTTGCCGGATATTTATTACCCGCCGATATTCTCGCGCGATTCCAAAGAATTACCGGAAACGATGTTTTAATGGTTTCAGGCTCGGATTGCTTTGGGACCCCGATTACTGTGGAAGCTGACAAACGCAAAGTTTTACCAAAAGATATTGTAGACGAGTACCACAACAAAGACACGGAGCTTTTCAAGGACATTTTAAACTTATCTTACGACATGTATACAAGAACGGATCACAAAAATCATATCGAAGTTGTGCAAAATATCTTTGTGAAGATGCTAGAAAACGATCATATTTTTGTTAATACTACAGAGCAGTACTACTCTCCAAAAGAAGCAAAGTTTTTACCCGACCGATACGTCACCGGAACTTGCCCCAATTGTGGATTTAATGATTCACGAAGTGATCAATGCGATAACTGTGGAAAACTTATTGAGCACGGAACTTTAATTAATCCGGTGAGCAACTTAACAAAAGACGCGGTTGAACTAAAAGAGAGCGATCATTATTTTATAAACTGGCCTAAACTTCAGCCTCAACTAAAAGAATATGTGAATAAGAACGTGAAAAATTGGAAAGATTGGGTAGGAAAAGAAACTCTGGGTTGGTTAGAAGAGGGTTTATTGCCAAGAGCAATTACACGAGATATTTCTTGGGGAGTCCCGATTCCTAAAGATAGGATTCCTGAAAATAAATTAATCTCAAATATCGATGAAAAACGAATTTACGTGTGGTTTGATGCTGTAATCGGTTATTTATCGGCCTCAATCTTGTGGTCAAAAGAAATCGGAGAAAAGAAAAAAATGGATTGGCAGGATTTTTGGTACGATTTGAAAACCGGTGGTAATTCAAAAGAAGTTAAGCACTATTATTTTATGGGCAAAGACAATTTAGTTTTCCACACTCTTTTTTGGCCCGGACAGTTAATGTCTTATGATACCAAGCTCCATTTGCCCGATGTTGTCAGCATAAACATGTTTTTAGATCTAAACGGAAAACAGTTCTCAAAAAGCAGGGGAGTGAGTATCGGCATTAGAGAAATGGTTGAAGAATTTGGAAACGACCCTGTGAGATTTTATTTAACTTTAATAATGCCCGAAGTTCGTGACTCAAGTTTTAAATGGGGCGATTTTGAAGAAAAAGTAAACGGTATTTTAGTAGCAAACCTGGGAAATTTTATTCACAGAGTACTTTCAATTGGCAAAGGTGCCGATATCGATGAAATTAGAAAAGTCGAAATTAGTGACGAAACAGCAGCAAAGATCGAAGAAGCTTTTGGATCCGCGCGCACCCTAGTTGAAAACTGTGAGTTCAGAAGTTACTTAGGAAAGATCCTTGAACTGTCGGCATATGGAAACGGACTCGTCGACAGCGAAAAACTTTGGGAATTAAAAAAGAGCGACCAAAAAAGGTTCATTCAGGTTATGGCGCAGCTTTATATGGTAATTATTGCGCTTAGGTATTTAATCGAGCCTTTAATTCCCGATGCGGCAAAAAAATTGGGTGGTTTTATGAACTTAACCGAAGACAATTGGCCCGAAGTTAAAAAAGCCGATTTGTTTGTTGGCGAGAAACTCAAATTGATAAAATTAAGCGCTGATATAGAACCGCTTTTTAAAAAGATCGAGGGTGTTTCCGAAAGAGATCTGTAGTTTTAAATGTCTAACGTCTTTACCAAGAAAATTATTGATGCAGTTAATATGATTCCGCGTGGGTCCGTTGCAAGCTATGGGCAGATTGCTTTAATGGTAGGATTTCCCAGAGGTGCGCGCATCGTTGGTCAGGTTTTAAATTCACTGGAAGAAGACATTTTAAATTCCTCGGTGAACATTCCTTGGTGGAGAGTGATTAACAACGCCGGACGAATCTCAATCAAAGGAACAAAGTATAACGACCAAATTATTCAAAAGGAAAAACTTGAAGCCGACGGAATAGTAGTTAACGATAAACTCGAGCTAGATATTATAAAATATAGATTTAGCCCTTCGTCCGACCAGTTGAAGAAGTTAAAAATATCAGACGACTTAATTGACCTGTATATGCAAAAATACGCGCTTTAGCTTAGATTTTTATCTTATTGAGCCTCAAACTATTGCTCACTACCGATACAGAGCTAAGCGCCATCGCAACGCTCGCAAAAATAGGTGACAACAGAATTCCAAAGGATGGGTAGAGTAAACCTGCGGCAATTGGAATAAAAAAAATGTTATATCCAAATGCCCAATACAAATTTTGCTTGATTACAGACAAAGTTCTTTTAGAAATTTCTAAAGTGTCCAAAACTTTATCAATTGTTCCTTTGACTAAAACTATATCTCCCGTGTCGATAGCTATATCTGTGCCCGTACCCATTGCTATACCCACATCAGCTTGTGCAAGCGCGGGCGCATCATTTATCCCGTCTCCTACCATAGCGACAACATTGTTTTGACTTTGAATTTCTGAGATCTTTTTTGCTTTATCGCCCGGGAGAACTTCTGCAATTGTCTCTTCTATGCCCAGCTCGTTTGCAACAGCATCGGCCGTAATTCTATTGTCGCCGGTTATCATTACTGTTTTTATTCCCATACTTTTAATTTTTGATATTGCCTCCTTAGCCTCCTGTTTTATTGTGTCCGCAACGCCGATTATGCCGATAAGTGTGCTGTTTATTGCGATAAAGGATACTGTTTGGCCAAGTCCTCTAAGCTCGTTAGCCTTTTTTTTAGTTTCATTGTCAATCTCTACGACCAGATGTTTCATATATCTTTCATTTCCGATAAATATGTTTTTATCAAATGAAACGGCGCGTATACCCATTCCCGGTTCATCAAAGAAATCACTTGTTTCAACCTCACTTACGTTATCGAGCAACAAAAATTCACAAATTGAGTTTGCCAATGGGTGATGAGATTTCTTTTCGAGAGAATATACTAAGGATCTAATTTCTTCTTCCGACATTTGAAGAACAGTGCTTTTTGAATTTTTTTCAGAAGTTTCGTTGTGATCCAGATTGAAGTAATGGGTAACTACAAAATTATTAATTATTTCAAAAGTTTTTACTACTGGTTTGCCGACTGTTAAAGTGCCGGTTTTATCAAAAACAATATGAGTAATTCCATTTGCTTTTTCTAAAGCGGCAGCATCTTTTATTAAAATTCCTCTTTTTGCTGCGATTCCTGTTCCAACCATAACCGCTGTTGGGGTTGCGAGCCCTAGTGCGCACGGGCATGCAATTATCAAAATTGTTGTTGCGATAAATCCCGCTAGCTGAAAATTGTTTTCAACACTAAAAAAGGCAAGGATATTATTGCTTTGGAGGACGGGCAGTAAAAACGCCCAAAATAGAAAAGAGGCCAAAGAAATTAAAACGACAATCGGTATAAAAATTGACGATACTTTATCCGCGAGTTTCTGAATTGGAGCTTCGCTAGCCTGTGCGTCTTCGACCATTTTGACAATTTGAGACAACGCGGTGTCTTTGCCGATCTTAGTAGCTTTAAATTGAAACGAACCCGAAATGTTAAGCGTTGCTCCGATTACCTCGTCACCAACGGTTTTTTCGGCAGGCATCGATTCTCCGGTTAGCATGGATTCATCGACTGTTGAATATCCAAGTGTAACAAGTCCGTCCACCGGGATTTTTTGGCCGGGTTTAACAACCAAAACATCCCCGACGACAACTTCTTCAACGGGTAATTCGACCTCAACCCCATTTCTAATCACGATAGCATTTTTGGCCTGAAGAGCGATTAATGACCTGACAGCGGCGCTGGTTTTATTTTTGGCGCGTGATTCTAAAAGCCTTCCAAGCATAATAAAAAATATGATAAACACAGAAGCTTCAAAATAAACCTCATTAACCAAGTCTTTAAATGTATCCGGGAAAAAAGTAACAATAGTTGAAAATAACCAAGCTACGAAAGTACCGAGAGCAATCAAAGAATCCATATTGAGATTTCTTACTTTTAGAGCGGTTATCGCGCTTAAAAATATGTGTTTTCCCCCGATAAATAAAATCGGAGTTGCCAGAATAAATTGTAGTAGGTTTAACAATGAGAATTGTTTATTAAAAACCGGGAAAACTATTTCGCCAAAAATCATTTCCGGATGTTCAACAATACCCTGTTTTTCTGCCAGCATCCAAACCATCAATATAAAAAAGGGAATTGCGCCTATACCGATATTAATCACAGATCTTTTCAGTAACTCATACTCACGAAGTTTACGTGTTTCAGCCGGGGTTGCTAAAAAAGTTTCATTTTTGTCATCTTCTACCAATTCATACGTTCCGGCGCTTTTTACAGCCTTTTTTAAAATGTTTAGATTAACTTTCTCATCGTCATATTCGACCGTCATTTTTTCGGTGCCAAAGTTAACGAGTACATTTTTAACGCCGTCTACTTCTCCGACTGTTCTTTCTAAAAGTGCTTTACAAGATGCGCAGTGAATTCCGATTATCGGATACGTTTCTTTTTTAATAGACATTGACAGTTACAGGAGGGACCATGCCCATCGAGCAGCTAATTTTATACTTTCCGGGTTTATTCGGTGTGAACTCGATGATATTCAACCCATCTTTTAGATTTACTACCTTTGGATATAAGCCAGGAGCGTACAGGGCTTGCGCACATCCCACAGCTCCTTTATTGTCAAATTCTATTCTTGTTGGAACCCCTGATTTTAATGAAATTTCTTTTGGAAAGTACTCAAAGCCTTCTGAGTACATTTGAACAACCTGAGTGTCGCCAACAATATCGGCACGAGTCGTTTCTACATCAGCGGACAGATAACTTGATATGTCATTTGCACTAGGTAGCCCCAAAACATTTAACTGAGAGTTTAGAGTATAAAGTCCAAAAAAAGTTATCAAAAGCCCGGCAAAGAGACTATATTTCGCAGAAAATTTCGGATTGTTGTAAAACTTGATGCTCGAAAAACTTACAAGCGCCAAAACAGGTAAAGTCCCAAGAGCGAACGCGAGCATAATTAAGGAACTTCTGATTAAACTGCCGGCAGCTACAGCGTTTGTTTGAGCGATTAATGTAAATCCGCAAGGAACAAAAAAAGTTAAGGCCCCAATTACAAAAGGAATATACTTACCCTCGAAATTTGTTTCATCGGAGACATATTTTGCAAATAATTTTGGTGTTTTAATTTGAACTCTCTTTGCCCATTTAATACCGAGCATCTGCATGCCTATAAGTACCATAAATATGGCTGCAGCCAAAGAAATCAACGAAGTAGTGAAAATATTTATTTTAATAAAGCTCCCCAAAATACCAAGAATTCCGCCTAAGATTGCAAAAGAAGCCAATCTGGCAGAATTAAACATTATAAACGGAATAGCGCTTTTTTTAGAATTACCTTTGTATACGTCATTCCATTTTTTAGAAAGTGTCAAAAGTATTCCCCCAACAAGCGCGGCGCAGCTTGAGAGCCCGGCAGCAATTCCAAAGATAAAATACGAGTACAGTGATGAGGAAGGACCTACGGATACTGCGGCAAATACTCCTGATTTTTCAACTAATAAAAATGTGACAACAAATAAAAAGAATACTCCTGCAATAATCCCGATGTCGTTAGCGTTGAGAGCCGAATGTTTTAGTTTCTCCTCAGAAAAAGAGTAGCCTGAATTCTCAAAAATTTTATTTAATTCCTCGACCTTGAGGTGTTCGCTTCCGTCAGTCGAAATTATTTCTACGACCCCCTCTTTTAAAGAGGCTTTAACAGTTTCTACACCGTCAAGTTTGTTTATATCTTTTTCAATTAGGATCTCGCATGACGCGCAGTGCATTCCTTTTACAAAGTAGTTTCTAGATTTTTTTCCGTTTGACATGTTATTTGTATTTGTAAATATTAACCAGTTCGTCAACTAATTTTTGTTCTTTTCCGTTTTTAGCCTGTTCGACCACGCAGGTCTTTAAGTGATCCGTCATTATTTCCATATCAAGATTTTTTAGAGCTTTTTGCACAGCAAGGGACTGGTGAATTATATCGATGCAGTACCTATCTCCTTCAATCATTTTCTCAATTGCTAGAATATGACCTTTTACGATCTTTACTCTGTGAAGAATGCTTTCTTTCTCAGTTTTTCTTTTCATTTTACTAATATACATCCCCCATGGGGGGATATGTCAATACTTAATTTTTTTGCTCAAGAGAATGCCACAATGCTATTGATCCGAATGTTTTGTAAGGTTCCCATCTCTTAATTATTTTATCAATTTTAGGTTTAGAAAGATCCTTCATTTTATAAACTTTGATTAAGCCGTTCTTTAAACCCAAATCTCCGTACGAAAAGACATTTTCGCGTTTTAGTGTAAACATTAGAAACATTTCGGCAGTCCAAGGACCAATGCCTTTAACTTTGACAAGTTCCTCAGATACTTTTAGGTTTTCCAGTTCGTGGATGTTTTCGAGTTGTAGCTCTTTGCTTTTGGTTTTTTGGGCCAAGTCTTTAATGTATTTAATTTTTGCCCACGATAACCCACCATCTCTATATTCTTGATCTTCGATTTTAAGTACTCTGTCGGGTGTGACCTTATCTTTTAATAGAGATGAGAATTTTTTATATATTGCGCTAGCCGCTTTACCCGATAGTTGTTGGCCGACAATTGATCTGCACAGTGACTCAAAATATGTAGTTTTGTCATCTTCAAACCATTTTTCAAAATCGATATCCTTCATAACGACGTAAATCAATGGGTCAACACGTTTAAAATGATTTAAAACTACAGAAAACCTGTTTTTACTCATATCTAGGAATTATAGACCAATCTCCCCTCAACCGAGGGTTTAAGATTTTGATTTGCTCTAAGGTACTCTTCAATTAGCTGTTGAGCCGAAGTCGAAACAACTTTTGACGAGCCCGCTTTTAATAATTCTTCTTGAGAGAGGCCAAGATAGGATTCAGAATTGGCCAAATGATATCCTTGAAAGCAAATTGTGTAAGTTTTTTCATTTTGTATAGGAGAGCCGTTTATATGCAGTGAAATTAATTTATCTTCTTTGTCCGAATACACAGCTTTAACCGATTTATTTACCTGATAACATTCGCCTTCGTTATTTCTGTTTTCGGTGCGCATAATGTGCGAAAAAATCTTTGTTAAATCGGCTCCAGTGACCGTGAACCGAGTTATAGAGTCATCGTAAGGAAAACAACTCATAAAATCATTTAAAGTCACAAGAGGGCCCAATTTTTTGCTTCTGACCGATCCGCTTCCTAAAAACATCACATCGCATTGAGCCGTGCCGGCAAATCCGTCGGCCATTAAATTGCCCAGTGACGTCTCGATTTCTCTTTTGGGGTGAGTTGCCTCGCACGCGAATTTTGTAATTATCGTGTTATATTTTCGGTCAACCTCTTGTTTAAACGAATCGATAAATTCTGCTAATTTTGCATCCGGTTCGGCGATTTTGCTATCTATCTGGATCAACTTCCATTTATAGTCAATTATGCTGTTTGTATCGTCATCAACAGTAATATCAAATCTCCCAATTTGATTAGTACCAACTCCTGCCTGGGCCACCAAAATATTATTTACCTTTGTAGGCTCATCTAAAATTGTGTGTGAATGACCACCAATTATCATATCCACTCCCCATTCGGGTTTCAGCAAACCTGCAAGCTCCAAATCCGAATCGTAACCGATATGAGTAAGTAAAATCGTTAAATCAATGTCGTCGTTTTTATACGCGTTGCATATTTTCCCCACTTCATTAGCGGCTTCCTCAACACTAACAAAACTGCCTATTAACGAGTCCATTTTTAATGAATCCAAAACCTTATCGGTTAAAATTCCGGTAAATAAAATATCAAAACCCGCTTTTTGCAAAACTAAATAAGGTTTCATCAATCTTTTGTTATATTTTTTTATGTAAAGATTGGCATTAACAATAGGAAAATTAGCTAATTTTTCTAAAAAGAGCAGATGGGGGAGTCCGTAGTCAATTTCGTGATTGCCTATTGTCACAACATCGGGTGCAAGATAATTCATAATCTCAATTGTTGATAGTCCTTTATACTCGGTATCAATTATCGAACCTTGAAGCATGTCTCCGGCTATAACGTATAAAACATTTTCTTCTTCGGCGCGAACTTTGTTTATGTAACCCGATAGTAGTGAAATTCCCCCAACCAGTTTATCTTTTTCAGCAGAATCTTCTGCCAAAAAATCGCCGTGCATATCGTTAGA
>CAZHAM010000026.1:0-9251 GCA_964530415.1 uncultured Candidatus Saccharibacteria bacterium
AAATTTGATGTTATAATTTACGGGTTTATGGTGGCTGTAGTTCAGCGGTAGAACGCCGCCCTGTGGAGGCGGATGTCGCGGGTTCGATCCCCGTCAGCCACCCCAATAAAAAAAGTAACGCCTTTTGTGTTAGCTTAAAAATGAAAGCAGTATAATCCCAAGTAAAGTAATTATGATCCCAGATATTTGTTGTTTATTAAGACGATCTTTAAATACAAAATACGCAATTGAAGCAAAGAGAATCGGGTAGGCACCAGAAATGGGCGCAACAATTGCTGTTTGCCCTTTTTCCACAGCTATATTAAAGGCAAACAATGCTGCACAAAGAAGCGAGGCTCCAATAATAGAGAAAATAAATATGTTCTTTTCTTTTGGAAATCTTAATTCAATTTTATTAAATTTCATATAAATGAGGACTAGTGGAAACCCCCACCAAGATATATATGCGGGCCAAAACCAACCCATTTCTCTGATCGGGATTCTAACGAATGTAAAATAGATTGCCCAAAATACCATTGATATTAGAGCATATGGAACTCCTTTGTCGGTAGTTAGTTGTTTCAGGTTAAATGTCTTTAGATCAAGTGATGACAAAATCAAACCAGTAAATATGATAACAATCGCTATTACTTGACGTAAGTTAATTTTATCTCCCAAAAAGATAATAGACAGTACTACCACTAAAGCTGCAAAAGAAGATCCTATAGTTCCAACCAGAGAAGCATTTCCTACTTTTATTCCTTCGTATAAAGTAATTAAAGGCACCATACCAATTGGGGTAAGTATAAGAAGTATTAAACCACTCTGTAAGGTTAAATGTTGAAATGGATTACCTGCAAATGGAATGTAGAAACTTGCTAAAATTAGACAAATTATGTAAGACCAAAAGGCAGACGAATAACCCCCGATTTTACGGGAAACAATACCGCCAAATATATCCCCAACACCCCAACCTACAAATGCGACAAGTGCGAATATAATTGCCATAAATGTATTCTAACATCAGAAGCAATTTAGTTATCTAGTCTTTTAGCCAATTCAAATAAATATTGCGTGATATAATTCAGACAATATTCAACAATCGTAAGCAAGGAGATGAGAAAATGGCAATAAATAGCCCGTCGTATTATGAAGGCATGGCCGCCATGCTTTGGGAAGATATTCGAAAACTTCGCGAAGAAAGAATGAAAGTACTCGAAACTCATTCAGATGGATATTGCGAAGAAGCGGCATTTATCGCCAACCAGATTAGCCAGCTTATAGCTACCGGAAAGATGTTCAAGCTAATCGACGATGGGGTAAATTATCTAGACTATGTAGGAACACTTTGATTTTTGGATAAGATAGGCACCTCACATTAAAACAGGGGTGCCTTACTTCTTTAAAAACTGAGATTACCCGTTTATCTAACAAAAGTTAATGCGATACCCTTTTTACCCATTCTGCCAGTTCTGCCTACCCTGTGAATATAGTCCGCAGCAGTTGCAGGAGGATCATAGTTAATTACGTGAGTAATATCAGGAACGTCAATTCCTCTTGAAGCAACGTCGGTTGCTACCAAAATATCAATCTCATATTTTTTAAACATACTTAATACTTTAGTTCTTTGTCCTAAAGATTTGTTGCCGTGTAATGAATCGGTTTTTAATCCGCGTTTTTTAAGTTCAAGTGAAACTTCTTCCGCGCCTCTTTTTGTTTTTGAAAATATTAAAACTCTTTTAAACTCTTGATTCACAAGAAGTTCGTGTAAAACATCAATTTTATTTTTGCCGTTTGAAACTTTTACAATATCCTGATCAACGTTTTTCACTGCCATTTGTTTTTCGATCTCTACTTTATACGGGTCTTTAAGAAGTGAATTGGCAATTTCTTCGCTTTTTCTGGATAGTGTGGCTGAAAAAAACAGCGACTGTCTTGGTGTTTTTAGTTTTGAAATAATCTTTTTAACATCGTGGACAAAACCCATATCTAGCATCTCGTCAACTTCGTCGAGAACGACATTACTAAAAGTGCTTAGATCCAGTTTATTTCTGTCGCACAGATCAATCAACCTACCGGGTGTTGCAATAACAAATTGAGGATTGTTTCTGATTAATTTGATCTGTTCGTAGTAGCTTGCGCCTCCCATGATGACAACATCTCTTAGATTAGTGCCAAAAGATAATGCAGCGAATTCAATTTTGATTTGATTAATAAGTTCTCTGGTAGGTGCGATTATTAAACATTTTTCATTTGGTGATTTTAAAGCTTTATTTATTAAAGGAATTAAGTATGCGGCAGTTTTACCTGATCCTGTACAAGCAACTCCCAAAACGTCTTTGCCGTCTAAAATTTGAGGGATAATATCGGCTTGAATTCTTGTGGGATGAACATATTCCTTATACATAATATTATTTGATAGTTTTTGTGCTAAAGCATAGTCGGTAAACTTAAGATCTGTTACATAAACCGAAGAGCCTTCTTCTTGTTGAGCCCTTGATACATACATGGTCGGGTCAATTCTCCCGCTTGAATAGGGATTAGATCTTTGTGATCTGCCGAATCTGGAGCCTGAGCCACGCCCAAAACTTCTACCGCCTCGGCTAAATCTATTAGAATAGCTTTTTCTTTGTGTATACATTTTTAGTAAATTTGGTGGGAAAGAGAAAAACGGGGTAATCTCATTCAAACACGAGGCTTATATTACCATACATTCCACTTTAATCAAAACTACATGCTTTTGGAATTTGCTCTTCTTCTAAGGTTTGGATCGAGTATTTTCTTTCTTAGTCTCAGATTAGTTGGGGTAATTTCTAACAATTCGTCGTCTTCGAGTAAGCCCAAAAACTGTTCTAGACTCATATCAAGCGGTGGGGGAATGATTATTCCTTCTTCTCCTACGGATCTGTTGTTAGTTAGCTGTTTTTCCCTGCAAACATTGATTTCCACATCTTCATCGCGGCCGTTTAAACCGACAATCATGCCTTGATATACAGTAGTTTGAGGACCAACAAACACACTCCCCTTTTCGTGAGCCGAGACTAAGCCATATGAAGCTGTTTTACCGCTACTTGCGGCTACAATTGCGCCTTTTCTCAACTTTGGTAAAGATGGCGACATTTTTTCATATCTGATAAACATTGAGCTTAAAATTGCAGTTCCTTTAGATAAGTTTAATAAAATGCTTCTTAAGCCTAAAATGCCTTTTGTTGTAATTTCAAACACTAACCTTGAAGATTGAGATGTGAGTTCTTCTTGCGAGATTAATACGCCTCGTCTTTTTCCCAATTCGCTTTTAACTGCACCGACAAAACTATTTTCTACATCTACGGTTAACTCTTCAACAGGTTCCATCTCAACACCATCAATAATTTTTGTAATTACTTTTGGTTTACCTACGCTTAATTCAAACCCCTCACGTCTTAGAGTTTCTAAAAATACTGATATATGTAATTCTCCGCGGCCTAATAATACATATTGTCCGGAATCTTCAATTTTAAATTTCATAGCCACATTTGTTTGTAATTCGCGCTGAATTCTTTCTAAAATTTGCCTCGCTGTAAAAAATTTCCCTTCTTTTCCAAGTAGTGGCGATGTGTTTGGTCCCATCGAAATAGCAAGAGTAGGATCCTCAATTTTAATTGTAGGCAAAACTTCCGGGAATTGCGCGTCACAAAGGGTATCGCCAATACTCGCATTTTTTATACCTGTAAGTGAAACAATATCTCCCGAAACTCCAACTTCCGTTTCAACCTTTTTTAAACCTTGGTTGACGTACACATTTTCAATTGTGCACTTTTCAATTTTTCCGTCTGCCGACATTAAAACAACACCCAAGCCGGTTTTTACTGTTCCTTTAGTAACTCTTCCGATCGAGTATTTACCTTTATACGAATCCCAGTCGAGTGTTGAAATAAGCATTTGAAACGGTTCGGAATCGCGGGTTTCGGCTTCGGGAATGAATTTTAAAACTGTTTCGAAAATTGGCGTAAAATCAGCTGGAGCAGAAGTGAGTTCTGCGATGTTAGTTAAATTAAAATCTTTCCAGGCTTTTCCGTCGCGTCCAATTGCGTACAAAATTGGAAATTCCAATTGTCTTTCGTGTGTAGCAAGCTCTAAAAACAAATCGTAAATTTTATGAAGCGTGTGTTTAATTTGAGCATCTTTTTTGTCAACTTTATTAATAACAACGATTATCTTTAAGCCTAATTCGAGTGCTTTTTTTAAAACAAATTTAGTTTGAGGCATAGGTCCTTCTTGCGCGTCAACAACAAGCAAGGCTCCGTCAGCCATATTTAAAGTTCTTTCAACTTCACCGCCAAAATCCGAGTGTCCCGGTGTGTCAATAATGTTAATTTTTGTATCTTTGTAAATAACAGCCGTGTTTTTTGCCAAAATCGTTATGCCTCTCTCACGTTCCTGGTCATTTGAGTCCATAATCAAAACCTGAGACATTTCTGATTCGTTATCTCTAAAAGTCTTGGACTGCTTCAACAAACCATCTACGATAGTGGTTTTTCCGTGGTCTACGTGTGCAATTATGGCAATATTTCGAATGTTCATACTCAGTTGGTCATTATACCCCTATTTCAGTTAAAACCACCAGGATTAATATGCTAGTATAAGCCTATGGTGATATTCGACTTTGACGGTACTATTGCGGACACTTTCACAGTGGTCTTTAACCATATTGATCGGATAAACGAGTTAAAATTAGATAGTTTAGACACTAAAAAGATCGACCATTATAAAGCAATCGGTGTGAGAGAGCTTATCAAAGAGCTCAAACTCACAAAATTTAAAATTTTTACGATTTCACTTAAATTTAGAAAGCTCTTTGGCGAGTATGTTACTGAGATCAAGCCTGTTGATGGGATAGGCTCTGCCCTTGAAGTACTTCAGCAAAACGGCTTTAAAATGGGAATTCTTTCCTCTAATAGCAAAAGCAATATTGATACGATATTAAAGCTAAATAGTCTTTCCAACTACTTTACATTTGTTGATTCAGAGTTTGCACTTTTTTCAAAGGCAAATAAACTTGAAAAATTGATTTCAAAGCACAAATTAGACAAAAACGATGTATTTTATGTCGGAGATGAGGTAAGAGATGTTGAGGCTGCAAAGGAAAGTGGTGTCAAAAGCATCGCAGTAACCTGGGGCTACAATAAGATAGAAGCGTTAAAAGCTGCAAATCCTGACTATATCGTTAATAGCACGAAAGAACTTACGGATATTTTTATTAAATCTTAAATACTTTAGATAGAATCCTTGTTATCAGATCGTTTCCGCGCGGTGAGGTTAACCTGGAAAGAATTATTAAGTCCAAAACTAAGCTTGTGAAACTGGCTAAAACTAGGGTTATGAGTTTTAATCTTGGGAAAAACATGAATACTCCAAATAACACCGTTGTAAATGTAATAAATTTTACTACATCGTCTTTTGAATCTGCGAAACCCTGTCTTATTGAGCGTTTTACAAGCTCAACTTTGGTTGCTTTGTTTCTAAATTCCAAAGATTGAAGGTTTTCAACATAATATTTTCGCGATACGGCTACTAATTTTAAAACATTTCTTATGATCTCAACAGTTATAGCCGCGATAATAATGCTTATTGTTAGCTGAAAATGATCACTGTAAACAAAACTTCTTGTCATAAGGTCATAGTCCAAGACTTTTGCGTGAAGTTCCACATTTAAATCTGCAGGTAAGAAAAACAGTTTTGTACTATCCATTGTCAAAAAGAATACAAATATAATTACTTCAGAAGCATCGGCAAAGGCTGATTTAAATGATTTTCTAAACCTACTTCTCCAATTAAACATGTCCGCCGATGCTTCTCCGGGTTTATTTAAGATTCCGACGAAAGCAACCAAAACAACAGTGATGATTATTGTTAAAACGGTAACATCTGTTGTTTTCCCAACGGTTTTATACAAGATTAAGAGCAAGATATAGATAATGGTACCGACCATATAAGCATAAACCGGAGCTGAAAAAACTAAAAACTCGCGTAAAGTATCGATAAATTGACTCCAAATACGTTTAATAAGGTCAATTAAGTCCAAAATACTCAAGGAACCCTCTAAAAGAACGTCTAAAATATGGCCTACCTCTTTGCGCATTCCAAAGATAACAAGAGCGCCTAGTGCGAAAAAGATGACAACAATGATCAAAAGTAGTATCCAAAGAAAGTTGAGTAGCACTGACACAAAGGTTGGAGCAAGAATGTTTAAAATGATAAAAAAGGCTAAAATACCCACAACTGAGCTTAAAAACCTAAAAAAGGCACTATTTGACTGATCTTTGTTATTTATAAGATTTGAGAAGTCCATAGAACCTAACCATTATAGTCTATTTTGTGGATTTTTGCTTGTCGCTAAAGCTTAGTTAAAACTTCGTAACCACTATCGGTCACTAATACCGTGTGCTCAAATTGAGCAAAACACTTTTTATCTCTCATTCGTGTTTCCCAACCTGCCGTTGCGATTAAATCAGGTTTTCCTTCACAAACCAGAGCTTCTGTGCAAATTGTCATTCCCGAAATTAAAACCGGACCTTCGGTTGAATTTCCATAGCACGGAACTTGTGGATACTCATGCATTTTATAACCAATGCCGTGGCCAGCGTAGTCCCTTAAAACATCGCAACCGTTTTGACGAGCAGTTTCTTCAAACGCATGAGAAACAACCCCCATGTTTTGACCAGCCTTAATCATTGAGATCGCGTTGTACATTGATTTTTCACTTGTTTCTATCAGATTTTGTTTGTTTTCTGAAATTTTACCCACACCCTTTGCAAATGCAGCATCCACATGCAAATCTTTGTATTTAATAACTGTATCCACTGTTATAACGTCTCCCTCTTTAAGAACTCGGCCCTTTGTTGGAAAACAATGAACAGATTGATCGTTTATGCTTATACAAAGACCGGTTGGAAAAGGTACCATATCGTAAGGAGCGTAGTTTTTACACGCTGGAATTGCTTTGTTTTCCTTGCAAAATTTAATGAAATAGTCTTCTAAGTCCCATACATTGATTTCGGGCTTTATTAACAGTGAGATTTCATCTAAGACTTGGGCTAATAACCTTCCACCTTGTCGCATAGTGTTGATTTCTTGTTCATTTTTTATTATTTTGTTTTTGGGTTTCATTTGAATGAATTATACCGCAATTTACTTTAGCAAGGTTTCCAAGTCAGCGAGTATTGTTTGCAGTTCTGAGTTTGCATCTAAGCTGAATACGCCAACTTTCTTATCGAAAGGTTCTAAATCCTTAAATTTTGTGCAGTAATCATAAAAAGATTTGTAAGTTTTGAAAATCTTAATTTTATAGTTTTTAGCATCCTTGAGTCTTTGCCAAGCTGTTTTAGGATTAATCAACAGTTCAACTATATAAATTTCCCAGCCATCGCTTATTAAATTCTGAAAATTGATATTATCCAGTGTTGTTTTCAAAGATTCAGATTTTCTCCACGGCTGACACCAGATAAAAGATTTTCCGGAGTTAATTTGGGCCACAGCTTTATTAAGTAAAAACCTGTATTTGAGGTTTTTAAGTCTGGTTAATTGTGGAAAAGTTGATTTAAATTCTTTAAATTCTGGACTAAAGATATCTACAAAGTCCGGGTCTAGTATCTGCATCCCGTGTTGCTGATTTAGATAATTGGAAACAGCACTTTTTCCCGAACCCGGAATTCCACGGAAGAATAGTATTTTTCTTGAATTTTTACTGTCCACAGCAAACATAGATTATCAAAAATTCTTTCAAAAATCACACAAAATATTCACATAAACCCATAACTATGTATAATTTAAATATGCCCGGAAAAACTTTAAAAACCGCCAGTGGTTCGGAAAAGGTAAGTTCACCCTTAACAACCATTGTGCCACAAAATTATTCAAATATTTTCGCGCTTGGATTCCGTAATTTAGCCGCTATTTTTATAAGTGTTGCTCTAATCTTTGGTATGTATTTAATTGGAAACAACTGGAGCAGCCTTTTTCAATCTAGCCACAGGTACATTACGGTTACCGGCACGAGTTCGTCTAATGTAAAAAATGAGATCGCAAGGTTTAACGCCAGTGTAACAGTAACTAATGAATCTAAAGAGCAGGCGCTCTCAGAGGCCAATGAAAAAATTAAAAGCATTCTCGATGCAATTAAAGCTTATGGCGTTACCGATAAGGATATTAAAACAAACACTGTGAACGTATTCCAAATGGAAGAGCCGTATTACGAAGATGGTATTCAAAAATTCTCTCCCGGAGACTGGAGAGCGTATATGGGTATCGAAATAGTTTATAGAGATATTGATTCTATAGATATGTTTGCAGAAATGTTAGCACTTTTAGATATTTCAGATATGTCGGGTCCAAACTTTGAAAACGATGACTCCAAACTCGATGAATCTGGTCTGTTAAGATCAGCTGTTAAAAACGCTTCTATCAAAGCGAATGAATTAGCAACTATATCCGGCGGTAAACTAGGTAAAATAGTGAATATTGTTGAAACCGGATCCAACCAACTTGGTATAGTACCTATGTACGATAGGGGAATGGGGGGCGGAGGAGGTATTCCAATGCAACCGGGAACCTCTGAGGTATCAAGATCTGTAACTGTAACTTACGAATTGAATTAAAAATCACAAGCCCCGGGGTTAAATCTCGGGGCTTTTTGTTATAGAATTACTCTGTATGAATAATTTACCGTTTGATTTAACTGAACTTAAAAATTCTAAAGACGATTTAATCAAAAAAATTGAAACTGAATTCCCCGAAATATATGCTTGGCTAAAAAGTACTGGTGTAGATTTATTTGAAATAGGTCATTACGCAAAAAGTTTGGCGGCCATATCCCTAGTTTCACTTACAATGCTAACAAGTGCGGCCGCAACTGTTCCTTATACAGTCCCGAGTATAGAAAAAGAAAAAGAAGTTTTAGCGCTAAATTCAGACGCGCTGCCGGAGTTAACTAAAGATCAACAACAAGCCCATGATGTTTGGAATAAATACTACGATGAAATACGAGCATCGTCAGCCAAATACAAAGTGGATCCGAAACTTATTTTTGCAACAATTATGGTCGAATCTAGAGGAAATCCCGAAGCTATTCGTTACGAACCCGCCATTAACGATGCGAGTTACGGACTCGGTCAGATTTTATACGGAACCGCCGTCTTGATGGGGTATGAAGGCACACCACAACAACTAAAAGATCCTGCAGTTAATATTGATATGATTGCCCGATACCACAGGTATAATTTGGATACATACGG
>CAZHAM010000027.1:0-9213 GCA_964530415.1 uncultured Candidatus Saccharibacteria bacterium
TGGTAGAAATTTGGACTAAAACAAAACTCGAAGACATCCCAACAGTTGACGAAAATGCAGTAATCAAGGTTGTCTCAAGAGCAACAGGAATTCCGTTAGAAAAACTCGATATAAAGGAGCGTGAACGACTTTTAAAATTAGAAGAAACTTTGGGTATAAGAATTGTCGGCCAGGAAATCGCAATTAAAACTTTGTCTGAAGCTATTCGTAGGGCGCGCGCAGGTTTAAAGGACCCAAAAAGACCGATTGGTTCATTTTTGTTTTTAGGTCCGACCGGTGTAGGTAAAACTGAGTTAGCCAAAGCTTTGGCCGAAGCTTTATATGGCGATGAAGAAATGATTATCAGATTAGACATGAGTGAATATATGGAAAAGCATTCGGTCAGTAAAATGATCGGTGCACCTCCGGGATACGTTGGCTACGAACAAGGCGGTCAGTTAACCGACACAGTAAGAAAAAAACCATTCTCAATAATTTTATTGGACGAAATAGAAAAAGCACACCAGGATACCTTTAATGCTTTACTCCAGATTATGGAAGATGGGCGTATGACTGATTCAAAAGGTAGGACGGTAGATTTTAAAAATACAATTTTGATAATGACTTCAAACGCCGGATCCGAGCTTTTAAGAAAACGCGAAATTAGATTCGATCCAAACGAGTCTTCGAAAATAGAAAACAGAAGAGAATTCGAAAAACGCATAATGAGCATTCTAAAAGACTCATTTAAACCCGAATTCTTAAACAGAATCGACGAAGTAATAATATTTGATAATTTATCAAAACCCGATATCAAAGAGATTTGCAGAAGAATGATCACAAAACTTAGCGCGCTCTTATCAGAGCAGGACATTAAGTTAGAACTTTCGGACAAAGCGCTAAATCTATTGGTAGAACACGGGTACAGTGAAGAATACGGTGCCAGGCAATTAAGGCGCTTAATTCAAAAAGAAATAGATAATATCGTTTCAAACAAGATAATTACCGGAGAAATTAAAGCAGGGGATTTAGTAGAGATTGGCGAAAAGAAAGACACCTTAGTTTTGACCGTAAAGTCTCCGGCTGTAGTAACCAAGTAAATAGTTGTCAAACCAGGCTAAATCTGGTAAGCTTTTTTGGCTTATGGATCAAGAAAACACACAAATAGAGCTCAAAACTGCAGTAATACCCGATTTTAGACCGGGAGATACTGTTAGAGTTCACTACAAAATCATAGAAGGCGGAAAAGTCCGTATTCAACCGTATGAGGGTATTGTCATTGCCCGCAAGGGTTCTGGTGCCTCAAAGACCTTTACTGTAAGAAAAATTGGTGCCGATTCCGTTGGTGTTGAGAGGATATTCCCCGTAGGCTCCCCAAACATTGAAAAAATTGAAATCGTTAAAACAGGTAAAGTCAGAAAAGCTAAACTATATTACCTTAGGGAACGCATCGGAAGAGCTGCTATGAAGATTAAGGCCGGTGACGAGATTATCGTTCCTGTTAGTTCTCAAACCGATTCGCAAGCTACTTCGCAAGAGTAGGTTTTCCCAATTTTTATATTAACATCTCTTTTTCAAACGCTTGTGCTAGGCGTTATTAAAAGGTAAAATGCCATAACATCAACTAGAGGAGGTAGTCAATGAGTACTCAACAAAGTTGGTATACGGACGGCACAAACTTGTGTGTAAAATTCGAGGCAGCTGCGGGAATTGCAGTTGTTCCGCCTGATAAAGTCCAGATATCTATGTCTCCAAGCGGTCAATTCAGAGTAATTTATTTTCCACCACGAAAAGCGCGAATTAGCAAGTTAGTATTAAGTGGCGAAATCGAAGAAGTAGCTGCCTTCAATAAGAGGTACAACAAGGTCACTAAAGTTAAAGTTTGGTACGGAGGAATAGCACTACACTTAGATGTAAGCCAGAAGAAATTTTTAATGCCAGTTCAGAATAGTTGATGTAACATGAAGCCGCCTTATTTAAACGATTGGGCGGCTTCTCTCATTTATAGTATTATAAACAACGTGATAACAGCAAAAAAATTAAGTAAAGATTATGCAGGTAAAGATGTTCTTTTAAACGTCGACTTAAAAATCGGCAATGGAAGGAAAATTGGACTAGTTGGTCGAAATGGCTGTGGCAAAACAACCCTATTTAAGGTTTTAACCGGAATTGAGGAGCTAAGCTCCGGTAGTATGGATATTCAGGGCGAAGTTTTTGGCTATATTCCACAAGAATTCACTTTTCCTGACGAAATGGTGGGAGTTTATCTCGAAAGCCTTTTAGAGTCAGAATTTGAATTGTATCGAATAGAAATGTTAGCGGATCAGTTAAAATTTAAAAACTACGATCCTTATCAGCTTTTAAGCACATTAAGCGAGGGCCAAAAGATGAAAGTTAAATTAATTGAGACTTTGTTGAAAGATCCCACAGTATTATTTATCGACGAGCCGACAAATCATTTGGATATAGACGGAATAATTTGGTTCGAAAATTATATTAAATCTTTGCCCCAAACTGTCATTATGATTTCCCACGACAGGTACTTTTTAAACAATACAGTCGATGAAATTTGGGAAATTGAAAAACACAATGTAATTAGGTTTGTGGGTGATTACGACAATTATAAATTAGAGAAAATGAAATTGATTGAAAAATGGGATCAGCAATATACATTGTTTGTAAAACGCAAAGAACAATTGGAAAAGCTATTAGAAAATGTTCATAAAATAAAAGATGGAAAAAAGCGTGGAAGGGCAGTAAGTTCTGTTAAAAAAAGAATAGAGCGTGAAGTTACAACCAATTCAAAAGAAAAGTATGTTTCAAAAAAGATAAAAGACTTAGAGTTTGATACCGCAGTCCACCCTGGAAAACTCATGATCCGGTTTGAAAACGTTTCTAAAAGCTATGGCGACAACTTAGTATTTGAAAATTTAAACTTTGAAATTCGCGGAAAAGAAAAAGTGTGGCTTTTTGGTCCAAACGGAGCGGGAAAAACTACAATCATCAAATTAATAACCGGAGAAGAAAAAGCAACAGAAGGTATTATAAAACTTGGCGACAATATGAAAATTGGCTATTACTCCCAGGTCCAATCTGATCTCGACCCTGAAAAAAGCGTTTTAGAAGAATTTATGAACAAAACAGGGTGTTATATCGGAAGTACATATGGGTATTTAAAAAAGTTCTTGTTTGAAAGAGAAGACATTTCAAAACGAGTAAAGTATTTGAGTCCCGGTGAGAGGGCAAGATTTGCTTTTTCAATATTTGCTTATAAAGATTACGATTTATTAATTTTAGATGAGCCCGATAATCACTTGGATATTGAAACCAAAGAAGTTTTAGAACGATCTTTAAACGAATTTTCGGGCACAATTTTAATTGTTTCTCACGACAGGTACTTTGTTGAGGAGATCGGAATTGATAAGGTGTTTAATTTGTCTGAGGGTACTTTAACAGCCAACTAAATTACTGAACTTCTATTCCGTGTTGTGTAATTACCTCTGATTTCGAATCTGATACGGTTAAAAGTATAAACCCTCCGTCAGTTTTTTTGATTAACTTTTTATTAAGAATTACCGGAATTAGTGCCTTTAGAAAATTTCCATGGGTAACAACAATTAACTTCTCTTCTTGTCTGTTTTTCAAGAGTTCAAATGCCTTAACAGCGCGACTATTAACGTCTTCTTCCCGTTCGCTCCCGTCTACATACTTATCATTTTCTAGTGCTTCAACTAACCAAGGGTATTTTTCTTTTGCTTCATCTTTTACCATTCCACACATAAGACCGTAAGTGTTTCGCTCTTTTAAATACTCAAAGATCTCGACTGGCACATTTAATTTATCTGAAATAATTTGTGCGCTTTCTTTAGCTCTAAAAAGTGGAGAGGCTAATATTTTATCAAAATTGATGTTCAGTTTTAGGATATGTTCGGCCGTTTCGGTTAGCTGTAATTTTCCGTTATTTGTAAGATGAAAATCAGCCCAACCCCCGTAAGCGTTTATAAGATCGTCTTCTGATTCGCCGTGTCTCACTAATAGTAATTGCATTTATAAATTGTACCACTTTGCGATGGGAGCTCGGAGAAAAAAGTTTAGTAAAGTGAGTTACTCCAGTTGCTGAAGAGATCGTTCCTCCTAGCGTTAAAGATTAAATCAAAGTGATGTGCGTAAGTGTTTAAACTGGTTTTTTGTAAATTAAGTTAGCTATATTAAAATTAGCGAACTTTTTGTATTTTTCCTCAATAAGCCCTGATAATGTGTTAATCGACTCGTAAAACGTACCCTTGCCCATAAGTATGTACACGGGACCCACAATATTTCGGAGTGTTATATAAGCGTAATAAGTATTGTTTATCGTCAGATTTACCGGAAATATTCTAACTTTTGAGTCTTCGTCGTATTTTGAATATGTATTCTCGATTTTCGATCCATCAACACCGAATAGTTCCCATTTACCGATTATAACTTAGTTTTGGTTTTTGAGGATATAGATAGGGATGTTAAGAGGTACTAAGATAAAAAAGACCTTCTCAGTGGTTTAAGAAGGTCTTTGTGCAGGTAGCACGCTCGAGATATTATTGACAGAATTGAAAATGACCCCAGTTGAGCAGAGTGTCATGATCCTTGATGAGGACAAATTCCCCTGAAACGCCATCGATAATTCCTTTGTCTGGAAAACCTTCGCGAAGCGAATCAGAAACTGCACAGACTTTATCGCCTTCGTGGAAAGGATTTCCCAGCGCCCATTTCTCAGTCAGTTCGATTTCAGCCGGTTCAAACCAGTAGAATGAAAGCACGTCCACGCTTCCATCACTGTATTGTACCCGGACAAGCTGGCTACTTATGTCGAGAACTTTTGTTCCCTGATTAGCCAGTGCCAGTTCTTTTGCGTTATGTTCTTCCGCATACTCCTCGTTCGGATAGATGACTTGACCAATCCGGAAAGGATTGATTTCAGGTTCGACACCAGGATTGCAGGAAGCCAAAACGATGGTTACTAAAAGAACGTAAAACAGACGGGAAAAATTGGTACTCATTATTCCTCCATAACAAGCTATTAGTGTTCTGGTTTAATTTAGATGACCTTATTATAATGCTAAATGGAAACTTCGTCAAACTATAGGGTATAGAAATTTCTTGGTGAGGGCGGAGGGGATCGAACCCTCGACACACTGGTTAAAAGCCAGTTGCTCTACCACTGAGCTACGCCCCCAAATACAAAGGCAACCAAGATTCTATCAAAATATACCAAATACTGAAAGAGCCACAAATAGTTAGTTTTGAGCGTAGTCAAAGCAAAGTTTGGCACATTTGCTCAAAACATTGGTAGTACGGTGTTTATCAAGCTGATTGTCCGATAAAAATACAAAGATAAAGGGATTTTTGGCGTAAACAATTCCTACGTCATGGACTGCTTCTGGAAGACTGCCGTATTTATGAGGGATTTTTATGTCGTTAGGAATATATAAAGGAATTCGGTTGCGGTCTTTTTCCTCATTCATTATTTCTAAAATTTTGTCGGAGTAGGGGAGTGCTTTTTTATAAAGCATTTCCAGTAAGTTTCCCATATCTGAAGCTGTGGTTAAATTTGGACCTCTTCCGGCTTTTATTAAGAATTTGTGTTTAAAAGTCGTATTTTCCAATTTTAGGTCGTTTGAAATATAATTGCCAATTTCTTCCCAGCCTAATAAATCAATTAATTCGTTTGCTGTAGCGTTGTCAGAGAGTGTCAGCATCAAAACAACCAAATCTTCCAGCTTAAATTTAGTTTCAGGATTTAATAAATGCGCGATTCCGCTTCCCAGTACTATATTTTCGGCTTTTATACTTACCCACTCTTCAGCATTTATTTTTCCTTCGTCGACTCTTTTGTAGAAATAGCACGCAATCGCTATATTAATTACACTAGCCGACCAAAACTGAAAATGTTCATTAACTCCAATTGTTTTTGAAGAATTTAGAAATTTAATATAAATACCATCATCCCCGGTGAGCTCAGATTTCAGTTTATTTATCTCATGTTCAAAATTAGTTGACATCGCCATATCATTTTATAGTACAATTGAAGAAGAAAGAAATAAATAGTCCTGCCATGCCTAAAAACTCAAAAAACATAATATTTATTTTACTCTCAACTTTTTTTGTACTTATCATTTTAATCTACGTTTCCACAAGCTATAAAAAATATACACCAGATGTTCCCGCCTCCGTTGTACCTGAGCAAGGACCGATCGGTGTGTCTGTACTGGGCATAGTTAGAAGCAACGGGTTAAGTATTGTGGATAAAAGCGAGTTAGGCTTACCGACCAGTGATTATCAAATAATTGACTCAATAAATAACAAAAGTTTCTTTTTAGTTGCTTCGGAGGACTTAACTTTAGAAATGGCAATTGGGAAATGTACTATGATTTCGGGAAGCTATGTACCGGGTTGGGGACAAGGTTCTGTGCTAAATTCTTATGAGAGATCCGCTTTGGTGGTAGACGCTTATACAATTACTGATCTGAGATCCTGTGAAAACCCAGCTTATCAACCAATGACGATCCCTGAAGAAGCAACGGTCATTGAATTAACAGGTATTGTTCAAAGGATTGCACGACCGTCTCCGGAGGTTAATTACGATTATGTTTTGGATTTAACTTCCGAATACATCGACGAATTTAGCGCCTCGGGTATTCCTACTAAACTGGACTCGATAGCAATTATTCCTGTTGATTTTGACTCATACATTGGTATTGAAAGGTCGGTTGATACAGAAACAACTATGACCGGTTATATGGAATACGGACTTGCCGAATCAAAACATTTTAAAGTGATTTCGGTGAATTAAAAAAATGAAGAAAAATTACTTGTACCAGAAATGTTAAAACTGCACTGGTTCTTTCTTCAAAATGAATGTGCTCTATAGCTTTTACCATTTCGTTTTTAGTTTTTATAGGGCTAAATCTATATAGCTTGAACTCCATAGAAATATTATACTACGCAGATTTGTTAATACTTTAATTGATACTTTCTTATATCCGTGTATATAAACCTCTGTAAAACTCATAGCAAATAAATGGTGTATTTTGTACAATGTTGATATGGCCACTGTAAGAGATGATATATATAAATTCATGTCTACTACCGGAATAATGACTCTTTCAACAAGTGAGGAAAACAAACCATGGTCGTGCACCGTTTATTATGGACTCAGCGAAGATTTTACCATGTATGTTGTAACTGATCCTGATTCAAAGCACGGTCAACACATCCAAAAAAATCCAAATGTAGCGTTTTCAATCTTTGATTCCGCAACTAAAGTTATTGACGATAAAAAAGGCATTCAGGGACAAGGTACTTGTGTGCAGGTACACGATATTGTTGAGGCAACAAAAGGGTTAATGTTATGGCATAGGCATAATCCCGGTGCAGAGACAAAAATTACTGTTGAATCTATTAAAAAGTTTGTAGATACAAGAATATTTAAAATCAGCCCAAACTACATTAAGTTTTTTGCTAAAGAGCTTTACGGTGAGAGTGAATATGGCGAAATCGAACTTTAATTTGGTGACCCCACGGAGAATCGAACTCCGATTACCAGGATGAAAACCTGACGTCCTAACCGTTAGACGATGGGGCCATGCTCTTCATAAGCCTTTTATTGCCAATAGAGTATAATTAGCATAAATACGATCTAAAACCCAGAAATTATACCATTATTTAATCATATTTTAATGTTTATTTGGTAAAATATATGGGCCCGGCAAAAACATATGAATTTGTTTCAACAAATTTTAACCTATATTACTGCTATATTCTTAGCTGTGTCACCTACACCACAGTATGTTGAGGGCGTTATTGGACAACCGACGTCCTTTCTCCCAAGCCAATTGACTCAGGAAAACGATAAGGCGATTTCGAAGCTTATATTTAGAGGGCTATTCACATACGATATTTACGGGGTTTTGGTGCCTGATTTAGCAGAGACATGGACTGTGTCTGAGGACGGTTTGGCTTACACTATTAAAATTAGAGATAATCAATATTGGAACAACGGGAAAAAGATTACTTCGGATGATTTAATTTATTCTGCTTTTAAGATCGAAGATCTCGTCGGTGTAGCAACTGACAAAGTTGACGAGCTAACAGTTAGATACACTCTTCCAAATAAATACTCACCTTTTTTAAGTTTACTTACGGCAGGTGTTATGCAAGTAAACGAGGAGGATAGAAAAGCTCCGTTAAGACCAGTTTCGAGTAGCGATTTTGAAATAATCCAAGTTGAAAGGACAGGCAATATTGTAAATCGTGTAATTTTAAGGTCGAAAAACCCGGAGCATAAGGTAAAAAGAATTGTTTTTAGATATTACGCAAATGAGGATGAACTTGTAACAGCGGCGAAACTTGGTGAAATCGATAGTTTCTTGGCTAAAGATAACCACGAATTAGAAAACTTCTCAAATTATAAGTTTCCGTTGCAAGGTATTTACTACGCTCTAATATTTAATACCCGTAATGAAACTTTAAAAGATGTGGGTTTAAGGCAAAAACTTCAAAAAGTGCTCCCTGTTGAGAGTTTAATATCTGAATATGGCATCTTAGCTCAAGGCCCGATAAGTAGAAGTGTTTTTACAGATAAAGATTTGGAATTTGACCCGTACGATGAACACTTTAAAGAAGATTTAGGTGATGTAAAATTAACTCTAACCATTCCCAACACAGACGATCATTTAGAGCTAGCTAAAAGAATCGCAGATATCTGGAAAAATAGACTCGAGGTTAAAGTGGAAATTCGCCAGGTCTCACCAAACGATATGCTTGAAAGTGTTATTAAACCCAGAGACTTTGAAGTTTTTATATATGGCCAGGAGGTTGGCAGAGACCCCGACAGGTACGTATATTGGCATTCTACCCAAAAGGACTATCCCAGCCTAAATATCTCCGGATTCGAGCAGGTAAGGGCAGATAGAGCCTTAGAAGAGGGTAGAAATGAGCAGGACAATGACAAAAGGATACTCCACTATAACGAGTTTCAAAAAGTAGTCACAGAGCAAGTACCCGCAATATTTTTATACCACCCTTACACCAATTTTTACGTGTCAAAATACATTAAAGGGATAGGCGATAAATACTCGTTTACTTACAGCAACAGGTTTTTAGATTTTTACAATTGGGAAAAGATACAATCCAACTAATATAAATTTGATGTTATAATTTACGGGTTTATGGTGGCTGTAGTTCAGCGGTAGAACG
>CAZHAM010000028.1:0-2683 GCA_964530415.1 uncultured Candidatus Saccharibacteria bacterium
TAAGTTGGGCATAAACCTTTTCTGCAGGCAAAAACGCCAAACCCATTATAAAAAGAGCGGTTATAAATAATGTTTTGTTAATTATTTTTTTCATTTTATTAACACCAATTGTAACATCAGCTACTTGAGATTGTTTGCACTGGATTTGTATCGGTGATTTCGGCATCGTCGACTAACCTTGGGTCTTTTTCTCCATCACGCCTTAATTGATCTAACTCTTGCAATATTGTGTTGCCAGCCAATACTTGCCCTGTTTCCGGAAGACCTCCGTTAGCTTGAGCTTGCGGAGTTTCGTTCGAAGCACCTGCTGCTGCTCTTGGAGAGGTTTTTAACCCGGCCACAGCTTCGGATAACTGAGATTTGATGGCGCCTAGCATAGCTTGCTGGGATTCTGCTTGTTGCTCGTTCATCTTATTTATAGCAGCTAACGTAGCTTGCTGAGTTTTTTCTTGGCTTTCGGCCATTTTTGTAGCCATTTCCTGCATTGCTTTTCCCATAGTTTCTGCTGAAGTTTGCATAGCTTTAGTAAACATCTCCGCCGTGTTTTGCTGCATCGCCTGCATGCTTTCAAATATTTTTTGCTGTTGCTCTGCCTGTTTTTGTGTCATCTCAGTCATTTGTTGAAACATCTTTTCCCATCTTAGATCGGCCATTTCTTGCTGTTTTTCCCGTGCTGCTTTTTCGGCGGCAAGTTGAGCCTTTACCGCCTCGACCTGGGGATCCGGACGGGCTTCGGGCGCAGCAAGGTCTGCGGGAACTGCTTCAGCAGGGAGAGGAGCAACTTTGGGCGCTTCAACCAGCGGCGGTGTGACTTCAACAGGCAAAACCGGAGCAACTGTAGGTATTGGCGGTAACGGTGTAACGCGTAATACTGAACTATCCGCTTTTATTTTAGCTTGTTTGTTTGACTCAATTGTATATTTTTTTGCATTTTCAAGCGGTACACCAAAAGAAACTTTTCGGGCAATTTCGTCCGCTCTTGCCCTGACTTGATGCAAAAGCACCTCATTTTTTTTCAAGTTATAAAACCTCCCGTTGGATTCCAATTCTTCAATTTCGGGATTTGGCTCTCCGCTACCCTGTTTCAGGTATTTATCGCAACCATCCTTAGTAATAATATTTCCACCAATCTTTTGTTTGAGGTACATCTCAGCTACATCAACCATGTCCCTATCAAATTTATCTGCCTCAATCTTAGCCTCTGTTAATCTTTCTTCGGGGGATAGGCGGCCAAATAATTTTCTGACCTTGTAACTAACTTTTTCTCTTTCTTCTGCCGCGCGCTCTTCCGCTTTTTTTTCGAGTTCGGCATTTTTCTGAGCCAGTTCATTAGCTTTTCCTGCTGCTAAAATCAACTCTGCGTTTCTGTGCGTAAGCTGTCGGGTAGCTACCGTGAATCTTCCTACAAGATCCGCGACCTGCGCATTTACTACCTCTACAGTATTTTTATCCGGCGCCTTGGGAACCTCCGGTGTTGCAACAACGGTTGCAGGACCGCCGGCTTCCGGTGACCTCGTCCTCGGCCCCGCGCCATTGCCATTATTATTTCCCGCCATCGTTATTCTCCTTTAAAACCTGCGGGGCTTCTGAAATGCCCGCTTCAGCTTTAATCGCAGCTAAATTTGCAATAAAGTCATTGTAAATCTTAGCCATATTGTCCGCGTACTGGTTTAAAAATATTTCTAAAAGCTTTGCTTTGTCTTTTGGCGACACATCTTGGTTATTAATGTAGTAATCGTAATCGGGATCATCCAAAAGTGCTAAATACCCCCATAACGTTTCGTCGCCTTCAACCGGATTAGTTTGTAAATTTTGCGGGTCATCTGGCATACTTAAATTCTATTACATATCTGCTTAAATAAAAACTATATCGATGTGATATTGTATAATCTATCTATAAAATGCCTGTCTTAAAAAAACCATTTACATTTTTTATACTCGTATCCCTGGGCTTTACAATCATAGCTTTGGCTTTTGGCGGCCAAAAGGCATTTGCTGTTTCGTGCAGTAAAATTGAGGATTTGGACGACAGGGCAAAATGCTACGAAGACAAAATAGAAGACAAGCAGGATGACTACGAATCTACAAGTAAAAAACTCAGCGATGTGAGATCAAAAAAAGATTCAATTTCAAGTAAGATTTCTCAATACGCTTCCGAATTAAATGTTACGCAAGAAGAAATGAACGAACTCCAAAGAGATATCGATGAAGTTGTCGAAGACCTAGGACTTATTAATCAAAAACTTGTGGAAACCAAAGATAAATTATCCGAAAAGATAAAACTCAGAAACCACATTGTCAGAAATTATTCGAAACGAACAATTTTAAACGATTTAGAAATGTTTTTTTCATCAGTTCCTGTTGGGAATAATATGAACGGTTTTCAATTTACCACACTCGCACAGGCCTTTAACAAATCCATTGGCGAAGAGGCAATAAATTTAATTGGCATGTTAAACACCGAAATTAAAGCTTATGAAAGTGACAAAAAAGAAACTGAGGAAATTAAAGGTCAGTTAGAAACAGAGCAGGGAAAACTGGTTGCGTTAAAGGCGGATTTGGACAATAAACGCGCGAGTGCTCAAAACGAATTTAAAGTTTTGGGTGATCAGGAAAAAGGTTTTGAACAAAGCTTGGCTTCTTTGCAAGAAGAGATTGATGATTTAAGTTCTAAACAGCAAGA
>CAZHAM010000028.1:2783-9055 GCA_964530415.1 uncultured Candidatus Saccharibacteria bacterium
TACGGAATTGCCGAAATGCCAAGTGATTGGCCCGAAGACGCGTTAAAAGCTCAGGCAATTGCAGCGAGATCCTACGCATACAGGTATCAGAAACAAGGAAAGTGTATCTGTACGACACAAAGCTGTCAGGTATTTTTAAAAAGCAAAAGCGATAACCCGCCATCAAGATGGAAAGACGCGGTCGATGATACAGAAGATATGATAGTCAAAGATGATGTAGTTACATATTATTCCTCGACTACAGGTGGATATATCGATAACGTTGGTTGGGATACAGACGGAAGTTGGCCGGGTAATGCATATGAAAAAAAGGCCGGCTCTCCTTGGTTTTATAAAGCATGGTATACCAAAAGTTACAATAACAGCGACTCGTGCGGACACAACCACCCGTGGCTTACTGAATCGGAAATGGCCGACATTCTTAACTCCTTAGTGGTATGGCAAAACGGAAGCGGCAGTGACAAAGATCATGTTTCTCCCGTTACAACTAGCTGTTGGGGAGGAGATCCTTATTCACTCGGAGAGATGAAAGAAAAGGCCGATGACTTGGGAACCGCATACAACAAAGTAACTAACGTCGATGTTGAGATAAGTAACGGCGGTTACACATCAAAAGTTATTCTCACTACTGATAAAGGTACCGTTAATGTAAGCGGGGATGTGTTTAAAACCGTCTTTAATCTAAGGGCTCCCGGGTTTCTGTCAATAAAGAGTAAGCTTTTCGATTTGGAAAAGAGAAACTAAAAGTTTTGCCTATATCCTTAAACACTAATGCTATAATATCTCCAAATGACAAACTATCTAGGAGCAAAACTAAGGTACCCTGAATCAGCTCGGTACGACGGTGAAGATGCAGACGAGAAATTAATTTTAGTCCTAAGACAAAGCTACCTAACAACAATTCCCTGGCTATTTGTAACGGCTATTCTGTTTACAGTACCTGGGATCTTAGTCCCTTTTTTCCGAAGCTTCAAAGTCGGGGACGCAAATATGTTTGGGTATGATTTTATTTTTGTAATATGCATGTTTTGGTACCTTTTTTCCTCCGGATATTTATTGCAAAACTTTTTAAACTGGTTTTTCAATCTTTACATTATTTCTAGCAAAAAAATTATCGACGTAGATTTTCACGGAATTTTATACAAAAACATTTCGGAAACAACACTGGATAATATTGAGGATGTCACATCAACTGTTACGGGAACTTTAGGCGTGATTTTTAATATCGGCCATGTTTTCATTCAAACCGCTGGGGAAACCAGAGAATTTGATTTTATAAATTTAGACGATCCCGCAAGTGTAAGGGATTTAATTGCCGATCTCTCGGCTAAAAAAAGAAAAAATGACAACAATTGAAGTTGATTCCATTTTATATGGCCCGTATTATGTCCATTTTATTGGATATGTTCTTCTTTTTATAGAGTTCGTTTATGTTTTTTTTGCGTTTTTGCTAGTAAGGCAAATCAAGTTAATGAATAAGAGCTTTAAAACACCTATGGGACCGTTTTTTACGTTTATAGGAAAAATACACTTTATAGCAGCGATCGTTGTAGCAGGAATTTCGTTTTTGGTGCTTTTATAAATTAAACTATGAATAAAAAATTAACAGCGAAAGTACAACAATTAAACGCCCAGCCGATTTTTCAGGGCGATTCGTTTTCCAGCTGCATTGTAGTTGAACCTGAAGAAAAAGAGCAGGTTTTAAAAAAAGGCGTTATTTACGGGGTATTCGACCTTGCGTCATCAGAAGAAATTGATACAAATTTAATTAAAACGATTTTAAACGATGCCCTAAAAGAATCTTATTTTCAATCTGACAGTATTTCACCTATCCAATCTCTTGAGAAAGCAATAATAGACGTTAAAGAAAAAGTAACACACGTAATAATAAAAAATCCCGAACAGAAGCTAAGCTTCAATATTTTAACCGGAGTTTTATGGGGAAATGTTTTATACGTAGTTCAGTTTGGGGAAGGATCGTGTTTTTTGGTAAGACAGGGCGAGATTAAACCAATAAATACTATGTCCGAAGGAAGCTTTTCGGCAGCATCGGGAGTGGTTAAAGACGAGGATGTTGTAATTTTTTCAACAAAGAAATTTGCAGAAAAATATCCGCCTAACAAACTTTTGAGTATGGCTATACCCGAACAAGGTTTAGAGCCACAGGAGTCGTGCGCTTTATTAAAGTTTATTGTCGATACATCTTTTAGCGAAAACGAAATCGTAGATTTTGGACTTGAAGAAAGTGTAGTTAAAAGAAATAAGGTAAAAGATTTATTCGGCAAGATTTCCGATAAAATCGGTCCGGCACAAATTAAAAAAGCTTTTAGTAAGAGGGAGGGAAAACACGAAACGGAACAGACTACCTCAATTAGGTTAAAATCTATTCCTACTCCAAAGATCGGTTTGAAATACGCAATACCTTTAGTTTTTGTTGCACTTTTGATTTCAGTATTTTTCACTTTAAAAAACAAAAATTCTCCTTCAAAAATAGAAACGCAACCGACAGCAAATCAAGAAGAAAACACCAACGGTTCAGCCACCCCAGAGGTTCAGGCATCGGAAACTTCTAACGAAGGCGTGTTTTATGATTTAAAAATTGTAGACCTAAATGCGCAGCCCAACGAAATTGCCGTAGTCAACGGCTATGTGATTGTTTCAGAGCAGGGAACCGGAAAACTATATATTTCTTCGACGGACACACCAAAATTTGAAGCTGTCGAAGGAACTTTCTCGGGGATAAATTCACTTAAACTTGCCGGAACGGAAATATTCTTTGCGGACAACGAGGGTTATAAATTTTACGACCCTTCAAAAAGATCGATAACAAATAATTATAAAACACAATCCGGAAATATTTCGGCAACTTACCTTGGATATGTCTACGCAATTAAATCAAATGAGATGTTAAAATACACACCCTCCGAAAGTGCTCTTCAAGAAGCAAATTGGGGAACCTCGGACGATTTTAAAGACGCAAAATCAATGTCAGTTGCGTACAGCATATTCTTGCTTAACTCAAACGGAGAAGTTGTTGTTTACACATCCGGGAATAAAGGGGAATTTGAAATTACAGGTTTAGAAACACCATTAAGTAATCCTAACGAGGTTGTTACTTATGTAGATTTTGAAAATGTTTACGTTTCGGACAGTGGCAACAAAAGAGTTGTTGTTTTAGAAAAAGACGGTAAGTTTGTTAAAGAAATTAAGTCAACAACAGGCAAAGACTGGGATGATTTAAAGAATATCGGTGTCTCAGACGACGAGAAAAAGATGTTTGTTTTAAGCGGCAGTAAAGTGTACGAAGTAAGCCTTTGATGATAGAATGGGGCTTAAAGTAAATTATTGACCAAACCGTAGCCAGTAAGTACAATACCTTGTGCTTTCGGCTTTGGAACAAAAACATGTTTGAACAAAAATTTATCGCCGAAAATTTACAAAAAACATATTGCCCAAAATGCGGATCCAGCCTTGAAGGAGCCCAGCTTGTCACTATAAGCGAAGCCCCTATAGCACTTGTTGCCCACGCTGTTTGCCCGGTATGCAAGGCAGAAAGTATGGTTACAATTACTCCCGCGGGAAGCGGAACAGTTCAAGTTCAATCGGACTTAACGGGATCTGAATTTAAAAAGTTTATTGGGGCAAAAAACGTGAGTTATGACGAGGTTTTAGACCTTCACATCGCTCTAAAAAAAGAGACTATATGGAACTTACTGCAGAAAAAAGAGAAAAAACAGGAAAACAAGCTAAAAGCCTAAGAAAATCAGGTTTAATCCCCGCTGTAATTTATGGTCCCGAAATGGAATCTGTTAGTATTTCGGTCCCAAAAGTTAAGTTTAACAAAATCTTTGAGGAAGCTGGAGAAACATCTCTTGTTGACCTTAACGTGGATAAAACCAGCTATAAAGTGCTTTTTAAAAACGTCCAGTTCGATCCGATTACACTAAACGCTATTCATGTAGAATTTTATAAACCAAATCTTTCAGAAAAAATTAATGCTGAAATTCCTGTAGAAGTTATCGGTGAGGATACCCATCCTTTGATCAAGAGCGGAGAAGCTATGGTTTTGACAATAATAGAAGAAATAAAAGTAGAAGCTTTACCTACAGATTTGCCGAAAGCATTCGTAATAGATATCTCGAGTCTTGAAAAAGTTGGCGACTCAATTACTGTATCCCAGCTTGAATACGACCATGACAAAGTTGAAATTGTTGAATTAGAGCCTGATTCGATGGTAGTTAAACTCGACAGTGCCGAGATGCAAGAAGAGCCGGAAGAAACACCGGTTAGCGAAGAAGAGGCATTGGCCGGAATTGAAGCCACAAAAGAAACTGCTGAAGAGGAAGAAGACGAAGATAGCGAATCAGAAGATAAAACAAAAGACAAAGCAAAAGATAAAGAATAGATCCCGGAATAGATAGAACCCAGCAATTACAAGTATTAAACTCGAGATTTGCCGGGTTCATTTGTTTTTCCTTATGACTTAGATTTTATCAACGGAACCATAACAAATAGAAAGAACGCAACACAAAATACGAATATGCCCACACCCCAAGCATTTTCCCTTTGCATAGTGGACCAGTCTTGGGGACTACCCAGAACGCTTACGGGAGTAGGTACAAAAGTTGCTGTAGGTTGGGGCGTCTCGGTAGGACTGGGCGTCGGGGTCGCGGTATCTGCTCTTTGCGGCAGAAAGTCATGCATTATCCCAGACTCATTTATGGCCCACGCCATTAGAACACACGCCACGATCAAAAGCGCTACACCAACCATATTCAACACTAAGGACAGCCTATTTTTAAATTCCATTAGCTCACCTCCGCTTTTATCTAGATAGAATATTGGATAAATCAAATCCGCACAGATTTTAGCATTTAAATCCTATAGTATCAACGCACCCCCGGCCAATCGCTTATTATTAAATCACGTTCGTTTTCTGATTTGATATTTTCCCAAATTGCCTCGGTAACAAAGGGCATAAACGGATGTAAAAGTTTTAAACAGCTTGAGTACACATGTCTGAACACGCTTAAACTGATCTTTTTATTAACGCCCTCGCCTTTAACATACTCAAGGTAGTTGTCAGCCAGCTCGTGCCACACAAACTGGTAGATCTCTTCGGCGGCGTCTGCAAAACGGTATTTTTCAATTTTTTTATCAATACTTTTAATTAGTTTGGCTAAACTCTTTAAGATTTCGCTGTCTTCTTTACTTAACGACTTGGTAAATTCCTTGGAAAAAGGCTCAGCTACTAAAATATCACCCATTTTTAAACTCTCCTGTTCAAGTAGCATCAGCATAAACCTCCCCATGTTCCATATTTTATTCGCAAAGTTTCTGTAAGAAATAATTTTATCCCGGGGAAAACTAAAATCCCGACCCATTGCTGTTCCGCTAATTAAACCCATTCTCAAAGCGTCTGCGCCGTACTCAGTTAAATACTCGTCTGGGTTTATAACATTTCCCAAACTTTTACTCATTTTTCTACCGTCTAATGCACGAACCATTCCGTGGAGGTATACGTGCTCAAAAGGGGACTTGTCGGTTAAATATATGCCAAACATAACCATTCTCGAAACCCAAAGTCTAATTATTTCCCATCCTGTTTCTAAAACGCTCGTTGGATAAAAATACTTAAAATCTTCCGAATCCGGGTATTTTAGTGTAGTTAAAGGCCACTGACCGCTTGAAAACCAGGTATCAAATGTATTTGTGTCCTGTAAATAATTTTTTCCGCCTCCAGCAGGTTTTGTTTTACTTATAATGTATTTCGCGTCTCTTGGAACAATCATCGACTGCATTCCTTTTTCGATTTCTTCAAAAGAATGCTTTTTAAGAAGTTCGCTAATTATATCCGTCACTGTTCCTTCTTTTGCCAAGAAAGTTACCTGAAGTTCGGGATTTTCTTCGACAGCGTACCAAGCAGGAATTCTTATGCCGAAAACATTTTGTCTCGATATCGGCCAATCCCGCATTTCTTCCATCCATCTTACATAGGTGATTTCGCGCCATTTGGGAAATATTTTTACATCTCCGTTTTTAACTGCGTCTAATGCCGGCTTTTTAAATGATTTTCCCGGCTTGTCTACTTGAATAAACCAGTTGGGCAAAATTGTGGGTTCTATTTCGTGTGAACTTCGATTGCAAACTGAAATCGCGTGTGAGTATTTTTCATCAATTTTCTCAATCAGATCTTTAGCACTAAGGTCTTCGATTATTTGTTTTCTCGCTTCAAGAACTTTTAGTCCGACATAATTGTCTGCATTTTTTAA
>CAZHAM010000029.1:0-8021 GCA_964530415.1 uncultured Candidatus Saccharibacteria bacterium
TGAGGCCGGCTGTTAGACCGGCCCCCGTTCTATATTAGTTACGTACTAAAGGTAATCTCTTAATCTCTTGCTTCGCGACGGATGTCTGAGCTTTCTTAAAGCTTTTGCCTCGATCTGTCTTATTCTCTCTCTGGTTACACCGAATTCTTTTCCTACTTCCTCTAATGTTCTGTTTCGACCGTCTTTTAGGCCAAACCTTAGCTCCAGCACTTTTCGTTCGCGTGGGTTTAGGGATTCTAAAACTTCGTCGATGTGACCTTTTAACAATTCGCGGCTCGCTGCTTCAAAAGGCGATAAAGTAGATTCATCTTCGATAAACTCTTTTAATCTGGTGTCTTCTTCTTTGCCTACAGGAGTCTCCAATGAGGTGGTATCCTGCGCAATTTTTATTATCTCGTACGCCTTCTCCGGCTCAATTCCCATCTTTTTGGCAACTTCCTCTGGTGTCGGCGATCTTTCAAGTTTTTGTTCAAGTTCTCTTTCGATTTTTTTGTACTTGTTTATCGTTTCAACCATGTGAACCGGAATTCTAATGGTCTTAGCCTGGTCCGCGATCGCTCTTGTTATAGCTTGCCTAATCCACCAAGTGGCGTAAGTTGAGAATTTAAAACCTCTTCGCCAGTCAAACTTTTCTACTGCGCGCATCAACCCAATGTTTCCTTCCTGAATTAAATCCAAAAACTGGAGGCCGCGACCCATATATCTTTTTGCAATCGAAACAACAAGTCTTAGGTTCGCTTTGGCTAGTAATTCAGCTGCAGCGTAACATTCCTTGTCAGTATGCTGTGTAGCACGCTTGGCAATGTCTTTTACGTCCTTTTCGGTCAATTCCATTTCGCGTGAAATGAGATTAGGCGAAACTGTTCGGCCTTTCTCCTTTTCCATAGTCTTTTTTACGCCCTTGTATCTTATAATTTCAGCTTTTTTGGCTAAGTCCACTTCTTGAACAGCTGTGAGCAAATCGTACTTGCCAATCTCTTTTAGGTACATTCTTACAGGATCCGAAGAAACAGTCTTATCCAGCTTAATTTTCGATAAATCAAACTCCTGAAGCTCAGAAAGCTTTACAGCCTCTTTTTCGGACTGAACATCAAACACGTCTATGCCGGCGTCCAGTAATTTCTCGTAAAGGAAATCAAGCATTTCGATCTTTTCTTCGGCCTCAGGGAACAGCTCCAATACCTCATCTAAAGTGAGATAGCCTTGTTTCTTCCCGTGGGTAACAAGTTTCTGCATATTTTTCTCAAGAACTTTCGGACTTTCTGTCGCATCCGCACCTTCTTGAGAGATCTTTTTAGCTTTTCTTGGCATATTTACTTTATTTCTTTGTTGAAACTTTTTCGACTCGGCTTGCTCGTTTAGGAGCAAATAATTGCGATATTAAGTTGTATTTATTAATTTTTTAGCCAGCTACTAGTAAAATTTGTAGGCGGTACAAAGACCGATTTTACCCTACTTTGCAAGTTTTTTAGATAGCTCGCTAAACTCCGAGGTTAAGCTTTTTAATAATTTCGAATCATTCTCTATCTCGGCCAGCTTGATGCTCTCGGATAGCTTTGTAAGCTGCCTTTTAATACTATCATTTTTAACCCTAGATATTACATTATTTAGCTCTTTTGTCAAAGCCGACATATCATTTGATAACTCCCCAAGGTCCCACATATACAAGTCAAGATAAAGGTTTTTGACCTCTGGATTAATTTTATCCAAATCTTCAGTGGCTTTTTTGGGCTCCAATGTAATGTATTCCTTATCTACTATCTCATTTAGATACTCATACAGTACTTGAATCTGCGGATCGGTAAAATCTTCTTTATTAATCTCGCGAATAAAATCTTTTGTTATCTCGAGATCCATCTTTACCAAAATTGCTAACAAGTAATGCTCCGGTGACTTTTTTGACTTCTCGTCAAAGACACTGTTGTACGCCTCTTCAGAGTTTTCAAAAGATTTGAGCGGTTTATCCCTGGTTTTATCCGGATTTCTCATCATGGAAAGTACTATTTCCATTGATATACCGAGCTCCTCAGATAATCTCTTGGCGTAGTGCTCAAAAACGACCGGGCTGTTTATTTTTGAGTATCTATGGGCTAGATCTGCCATTATACTCTTTTTTCCAACGGCTGCTTTCTTATCGTACTTTTTTAAAGCAGTTACAAAGAAAAAATCGTATACAGGCATGGGCTCACGTAAAAGTCGTTCTGCCTCGGTAAAATCTTTAACAATAAGTTCATCTATATCCTTAACTTCTTTGGGAAGAAGCGCAACATTTAAATTAAAATTTTGCTTGTCCGCAAGTTCTACTCCACGGTAAATAGCGTTTACACCTGCCGAATCTGAATCAAAACAAAAAGTAATATTTTGCGTATACCTCCCTAAAACTTTTAACTGACCTTCGGTGAGAGATGTACCCAGTGAGGCGACAACATTATTTAACCCTGCCTGATGAGCGCTAATTACATCCATTTGACCTTCAACAAACACCGCGCCTTTTGATTTAATCTCAACCCGGGCCTTATCCAATCCGTATAAAAACACACTTTTATTAAAAACGAGTGTATCGCTGGTATGTAAATATTTTGGCTCCCTATCAAAAATCGTGCGTCCCGAAAATCCAACTATTTTCTCGTCTATTCCCGTAAAGGGAAACATTACTCTTCCTTTAAACTTGTCGATTATTTTGTTAGCTCTGGAACTTCTAATTACTACTCCGGCAGCTAACAGATCGTCGTCACTAAAACCTTTTGATTTGAGAAATCTATACAACATATCCCAATCGTCGGGCGCATATCCAAGCATGAAATCACTAATAGTTTTGTCCGAAAGTCTTCGCTTGTTTTTAAAATAATCCAAACCTTTTGCACCTGCCTTATGTTTTGTAAGCAAATAGTTATAGAATTTGGCAGTTAATGAATTAATGAAATAAATTTGTTTTTTAAGCTGCGCATCTAGATCATAATTGCCTTTTTCCAAGGTAACACCGGCTTTTTCAGCAAGTTTTTCTAATGCATCCGAAAACTCAATTCCCTCAATCTTTTGAACAAACGAAAACATGTCCCCCGACTCGCCACACCCAAAACACTTATAAATCTGGATTTCTGGTGAAACGATAAAAGAAGGTGTTTTTTCACCGTGAAAAGGACACAAGCCTTTGTAGCTTTTTCCGGATTTTTTTAAACTTACATAACTGCCGACAACATCTAAGATATCGAGTTTTTGTTTGATTTGAGTAACTGCATCCATTAGGTTCTGTATAGCACAAGATGGGTGTATTTTAAAGACGAACGGAGAACATGGAGTGATATTGGAAAATATTTATCCGTGCTCCAAAAGGGTGTTTTATCAGATAATAGATTTTATTATAAACAAAAACCGTAGAATTTCACCTGCTTACGCAAAGTGTCTACGGTTTTTAGCAGTAAAGTGAGGTCTATATGTAATTCATATAATCCACTTTTTCGTCAATGAGCCCAAGCAGTTTTCCAGTAGCAATAACCTGCTCTATCTGCTCTGCGATGCCGGCGGCCTCGGAACACCCGCGGTCACAGTCAAAACGGGGAGGATGTTGTTGAATAAACCTTTCATGAGCTTCGAAAGCTTTTTTCCTTTGTTCCTGAAGTTCATGAACTTTCGCCCAAATCTTTTCCGCCATCTTTGCGGTTTCTGTATCTACAGCCTTTTTTACCATTTTCTCATCTCCTTATCAATTGGGGTTGTTGGCTAGTTGCCTTGGATTGTAACACAAAAGTAAATTTAGAACCTATAGATACTACCTATTCAAATGAAAAGAGATGATCTTTTCAACTGGAAAAGGGAGTTTCACTTCGCGAAGCATTTACGCTTATTTCACTCGCAAAAATGGGGGATTCGGTCACATGTCTTTTGTCTGTAACTCGCACTTTGCGCGTAACATACAAAAGCATTCGACCCCGCCTCGCTCACCTCGTTCGCTCCGGCATTCTCATACTGCATTTCTCAATTAAAATCCACTAACCGCCTGCGGCGGCTACCGAATTTTAATGGCGGAGGGAGGGGGACGTACTTGGAACTTTTTTCTCTCAACAACAATATTTTGATGATAATATTAGTGTATGTCTGTAACTGAAAAAATATCCCTTTCTGAAAAACCCACAGAAACATTATCTGTATCTCGAGAAGAATATACCCAAGTGTATGAAGCTGGAAAACCTGCAGTAGAGAAATGGAAGAATACGTTTGAAACCTTTGTAAAAGAAAATCAATCCAAAATAAATGGTTTTTTTGAAAAAGCAGCTGCGTTATACGGATGTACACCACCTAAAAAAATGAGAATAGCAATGTTATTCAACCCTAATCAAGGAAATATGAAAGGGGAGCCTATGGATAATTTTAGTGGGATTAATCCTTTGATAGAAAAACAATCTGATGTCGTTTATTGGGTACCTGAACCAGATGATTATATGACAAAGCCCGAACTAATAGCCAAACATTTCAAAAGTTTTTTACATGAAGGTGAGCACCGCTTTTTCCAAGGAATGAACGGTTCCTTACATCCGGAGGGATTTAATGCTTTTTTAGCAGAAATAGACAAGGATCCTGAAATAACAACCCTTAGAGAAAAATTGTTCGGAACTGACACAGGTTATTTAGAACCAACCAACGAACTTATAACAGTTTATTTGGAAAGTTTATTCGATACACAGTCAACTGCAAATTCCGAAACTGTAATTGAATTAATTATGGACGAAAAACTATCTTTTAATATTTTACTTTCAGCGATGTATTATCAAGAACAAGATTACCCAGAATATCCTACTACTAAAGGACCTTATGCAAACCTGCGAAAAGGATATAGAAAATTTAGTAGTAAAGTTTTAAATAAAGATACGCCTATAAGTGTTACAGAAGATTTGGACGAGGCGACTGGAGGCGCGAAGTCAGGAGAAATTAAAGTTTCGCCATATAATTTTAAAGGTAAATTATCTACTGACCTGTTAGAAGAGTATGTAACCGCGAGTAAAACCATCGATAAAGATTTTATTATCCGTCTTTATACAATGGCAATAGATGAAATGGAACAAGAATAATCTGGCGGAGGGAGGGGGATTCGAACCCCCGTCCCCCTTTCGAAGTGCGTCGCTTTCCAGGCGAGCCGAATAGTCCACTCTCGCATCCCTCCACACATAGCTATAAAATAGATACAAAGCGGTAGCAAAGCAAATTTTACCACGATCTATGGTAAAATCACTCCTGGTTGCAGGTTATAAAGCTGCTTATGCAAAAATACTTATATAAGAAAACATCAAAAGAATCGTACACTATAGGGGTTTATACCACTATTGAGCTGTTAAAATCCCGTCCCGAATCGGTTATTGAGGTAATTTTATCAAGCAAGGGAGAGCGCAACAAAGGTATCCACAAAATCATAGAGCTGTGCAAAAAGAACAAAACCCCTTTAAAGTACAACGACAACCTGGTTGGAAAACTCACACGAAGCGACAACAACTACGCGGTGGCCATTTTTAAAAAGTACTCGGCCGACCCAACAAAACACGACAATCACTTGGTTTTAATAAAACCGTCCGATATGGGAAACACCGGAACAATAATAAGATCAATGACAGCTTTTAACCTAACCAGTTTAATTATCATAAAACCCGCGGTTGACATTTTTGATCCAAAAACAGTTCGCAGTTCAATGGGTTCGCTTTTTGGAATTAAATTTAGATACTTTGATTCATTTGAAGATTACTTGAAGGGCTTTGAAAACTTATCTCGACCGAGACATTTGTACGGATTTGATATTTCAGGCAAAAAATCCCTAACCGATATAAAATTTGAAAAGCCATATTCGCTTATTTTCGGAAACGAAGGCGAGGGTTTTGTCGAAAAAATTAAAGAGCAAATAACAAAATCGGGAGAACTGGTCAAAATACCTCAAAACGAAAGCGTGGATAGTTTGAATCTTTCTGTAGCCGTTGGGATTGCTTTGTTTAAGGGTTTTTCTGAAAAGAATTAGCATATTAAGCCAAAGCACTAACATAAAGATAAGAAAAGGTGTGGCTAGCGCTGATGCTAAGTAAACCACACCTAAATTGCATTACAAACAACTCCCCCAACAAATAGAATCTAAAAAACTAAGCTGCTCGGCACAATCAGAAGATTCTCCTCTCAACACCCTCGTGGCTTCTTCCGCTGTCTCAAAACCATACGCGTCCTGTTCAATAAGTGACCATGTGTGGTTGTTGACATACCAAGCTAAAATCTTTCCGAATGCCGATTTGAACGGAAGCCAAAGTCTCAATACATACTTTGGGCCATCAAAACCTGGCACGACTTCCACTGTTGGTATCATATTTATTAATGAATTCCCAATCAACTCGGGCAATAAATACTTGATGTATTCCGGCCCATACTGTGAAAAATCGGCAGCAAGATTCCGTTTCTCTGTAAGATACAGGAATTTAGGAACATTAAGTTCAAACCCTGCGGAACCGAGATATAAATCCACAGGATTTCTGATGCCAATAAAATTGCGTGTCGGTTGAAAATAGAGGCCCGAAATGTAATCAATTAGCGGAGACCTCACTTGAACGATTCTCTTTTTTGTACCGTCATTTCCCCAAGTCTTGCGAACACAAAAGGCTAAATTGTACCCGATTATTGGCATAACCCACTCCTCCTTACTGTTTAGATTTTGCTGTTAAATTAGCACAATTTATGAATTTTTGCACACGTATCTAAAACTATCTCGTTATATAATGGAAAACATATTTCCTTCTTGATCTTCCTCTTTACCTTCAAAAAAATCGTTAACGGCCTTGTTAAAAACTTTTGGATTCTCTAAATTTAAAAAATGGCCGGCTCCTTCAACAATTTGTAATTCTGAATTAAGCACCTTCATTCTAATTTCTTCTGCTATTTCACGGCTAGATTCTGAGTCCTTGCTTCCTACAATTACTTTTACGGGACACTGCACTTGAGACAATTTGTTATCAATTTCCCATGTTTTTTCTCCAGGATCTTCGTGTTCAAAGTGATAACCTCTGTACCCCTCTACGATCCCGGTAATAAGTTCGAACTCTTTAGGTTTCTCTCTCAGCAAATCTAAGGACTTATGAGCTAACATCTCTTCTTTTACTGTTGCGATTTGACCTTCTCGAGCAAGTGCGGTCCATCTAGACACCGGAGATTCTCTGTCAACTCCAAACGAACCTAAAGACGGCGACAATAGAATTAAACCTTCGACACTATCGGGATTTTTTATTGCAAAATCAATTGCTACCTCGCCACCAAACGAGTGTCCGCATATTTTAGCTTTTTCTATTCCTAAACTATTTAGTAGCTCTTTTAGATCGCCTGCATGAGAATAGCTCTCTATCGGCAACGATGATTCACCAAAACCCCGCATATCATATGTGACAACTTTATGTCCCTCTTTAACAAATTCTTCCACCTGTAACTCCCATTCTCTTCGATCAAGAGGAAATCCGTGTATTAAAACTAGAGGAGTTTTCGATGAATCTTCACCGTAAACTTCATATGAAATATTGCCGTTATTGTATTGCAAAATACTCATTCGACATCAGTATATCAGAAACAGCATGTTGGTAATTTGGCGGAGGGAGGGGGATTCGAACCCCCGGGTGAGTTGCCCCACGCATGGTTTTCGAGACCAGCCCGGTATGACCGCTTCGGTATCCCTCCAAGTATATGTTACACGAGGTATTATACGATAAATAGTGATAAATTCACCGTCGGTTATGCACTTTCGATTCTTTTAGGTGCAACTTTCTCCATCACAGAATTTAGATTCCAGGCAGTTGGCCAACCATATTGTTTACAAATACTTAGCATCACTTCTGCATATTTAAGTTTTGGATCTTCCTTGTGATCCTTCATTTTTTCTACTTCTGCGGTTAAAAATTCTTCAAGTTTTTCGCGCTGAAATTGTAAGGTATTATGGTTAGCTATATAAATATCCCTGGGAATTGCCAGGGCTCTCTCAACTATACTAAAATCCTCAGGATTTATATTTCTAT
>CAZHAM010000029.1:8033-8294 GCA_964530415.1 uncultured Candidatus Saccharibacteria bacterium
CTCATCGCCAAAGAAAATTATAGTCATAGGAGTTTCATAATCGTATCTTAAGGTTGCGAAGTCGTTTCTTCTGTACTCTGGGCTATTTCTCAAAAACTGATCGAAATCTTGTAGCTCAATTGGAGAAAAACGACCATCTTTCTTTTGGTACATTGCGGACTCATGAACAATCTCGCCAACCTCTGCGCTTGGTATAGAGCTGTCCTCAGTTTTTAATGACTCGTCTGGAGTCTTTGGCATATCAATATCATAACACCAAGC
>CAZHAM010000030.1:0-8211 GCA_964530415.1 uncultured Candidatus Saccharibacteria bacterium
ATATTGAACTTGATCAGGTCTATCCCCCTTTCATTTGTTTTGGATCTACTGATGAGCTGGGCCAAAAAAATGCCCTCGGAATTCTGAACGCCTCCTATCCTTGTTCTGGTTGTATACCAAAATAAAACAACTATCCAAAGTAAAAGAAGCGCAACCACAAGAATTTTCCATACTACAGCTGACATTGTTACCTCCTTAGTGTCTTATTCAGGCTCGTCATCATCAGGTTCGTCATCTTCCCCAAACACATACACCTCGTTACCGGTCAAGAACCACGCGGAGGGATCGTTGATCTCGTTGTCGTCTCCACCAAAACAGAGTCCAAAATCGTTCCATCCGCTAGGAACTTCCGTACAAAAATACACGATTGTTTCCCCGTCTTTGTATATGTAGAACTCCAAAACATCGAACTTCTTTGAAGTCTTAGATGGAGTCCTTTTTATACCCCTTGCGTAATAGACCTGTTCGTCTATAACCAAACTCTCTATGTGGGTTATAGAACATTGATACAACAGGATTAAAATTGCCAGAACAACAAACACCGCCACTCCGATTACTATTATCATTGTCTATCTCCTCCTAGTTTGAGATTCTAAAACCTTCGAGAAAGTGGTACTTACGTCTTGTTTCATCCCAAAGAACCCAATTTCCGAACTCGTTTCGCAATAAAGCAAAGTATTTGGCTTCAGCGGTCACGGTAGCAGTATAAGTTCCCAGAAAATCACCCTCGTATGTGTAAATCTCCAGGCTTAGGATATCCATTGAGAAAAAGTCATGATCCTGTACCCTTTTAATGATCTTGCACTTGTAGTATCTTTTGCTACTGGGATCGTAGTAGTCGAGGATAAAGGTACGACTTGAGCACCATACCCATAACCCAATGAATACGGCAAAACCCAATAGACCGGCAATCACATAACCATTCATTGGTTTCCTTCCTTTCTATTGATCTGAAAATATTGAATGAGATTTATCCAATGACAGGATTCTATCAATGATATTGCTATAGGACAAGTGAGGATTTGAAAGTTAGTGATCCAGGACACAATGGCTTTTGGCTTATTGTGTCCTGGTTAAGTAAACTAACTAAAGTGAAACGACATAATAATGTTTGTTATCTTGTTTCCCAATCAGAAACCATGTGGTCCCTGCCCTCGACAGATAAAAAGTTTTTTCACCAGCAGGGATTTCGGCAAGTAGATATTCGTCGTTCCCAACTACACCTTTCTTAAAAACAACGAATTTAATCGCGTCAATTCCGGGTTTATCAGAGGCCTCCCGCACAATCGTTTGAGCAATGTATGTGCCTTGACTTGTCTGCATCGGGAGTATCCGGGTAATTGTTGAATACCAGATAACCAAGGTTACTATCGCAACAATTACGCATATAACCGTTATAACGTTCTCGCTTGTACTCATATCTTCTATCTCCTTTGTCCTTCATCAGAATTGTTTCGGTACTTACGCCCCCAGCCATCCATCAAATACCATGCGTTGGGGTCAAGAATGCTTTTTCCAAGGAAACAAAGTTTAAACCTATTCCTTTTTGCAGGAACCGTTGTACGGATCGATGCGACTTCATCTCGTTGATGGACAACTACAAATGTAAGAACATGCAAGGTTCTTGTATCTGGGTGCTCGGTTCTTACGACGTTCTCGGCAAAATAGGCGTGCCCTGCAACAACACATTTCTTAATTGTGGTCATAGACATAAGGAGCCACCCCAATAGAACCAGTGCCAAGACGAGAAGTACTAAAGATTGTAGATCCATGTGATTTCTCCTTATTAGTTTTCCATTCCAGTTCCAAGCCTAGTAAGCTTATACCTATTCTTGCGACTATCCTCGAGAAACCAGATTCCGGATTCGAATTCCAAGTTGAAGCTTTTTACCTTAGGGTCCACTCTAGCTTCATAACGACCCAATGACTCGCCATTGTTCTTAACAATCACAACAAACAGCCTGTCCTCGGAATCGTCACTGGAATACCTTTCTTGATCTGTACACTTGTACACAATATCGCTACCCGGTGGGTAGTACTCAATGATCGTCGTTCTTCTTAATTCTCGTACATATAAGCCGATTGCCAAAAACACAAGCAAAATAATCAAAATCGTGTTGCAGTTCATTAATCTCCATCCTTTCTATTTTTTCTAGTGAAAATATTGAATTATTTGTCCAATGACAGGATTCTATCAATGAAATTGCTATAGGACAAGTCGCAAAAACTTCCCCCCGTATACGCGGCTTATCTCGAATAAAAATCCCCGTCGCCTTGAGGAGAATTGGTTAGTAAATAAACATCGGTGTAGCCGGTGCGCCATTCGCCTTTTGTTACATCCTCATATCCTAAGTCAACATGATTTCCCTTTACACCCCCGCCAATGTCCTCGCTTCGGCACATCCCGTATCCGACAACATAAAAATTAGTGCCCAAAGGTATAACTTTAGGGTCTACGGCGCACACGCCTTTTCGCACCAATGTTCCGCTGTAAGTTAAGCCTCTACATCCATCGCAATTGCCGTCATATTTTGTTGCCCAAACATTCAGTTTATACCAATACTTATAATCTCCGTATTGAGATGGTAGTTCGCGCCAAATAATTTTTGTTCCTTTAGAAACAATTTCCGTAACTGGCTCTTCGGTTACGGTTTCTTTCAATTCTTTATTGATAATTTCTTCGCCCCAATAGGTTAAAAGATATTTATATGTTTTTTTACCAGGCACACCTTCTTGGGTTATAGTCTCCAAACCGTACTCGACTTCATCGTCATCTTTATACTCAATTTTAAAATCCAGGTCCTCGTTCTCTTCAACTTCTTTTTGTTCAAACGCGGTAGTTGTTTCAATTTTAGTTTCGTCGGCAAAAACTATAAATTCATTTTCGGCCGATATGGCCGAAACATTGGAAACGCCCAAAACCTCTCCTTTTACTGGAACAACATCTGCGACACTTGCTAATGCGCAAATACTTAATATAAATAAAAATACTTTGGATTTAAAATTCATCTGCCTTGTCTATTGTACCTAATCCCAACTAAAACTTTTTCTATCATAATCCAGGTCATCTAAAAAATCATCAACGCCGGGATTTCTTTTGTTAAAAGTGTCGGAATTAAAACTTATACCAACATTTTCAAGTAATTCGATCGGAATCTCTGATAAAAATCGGCTTGGTAAATTTGACTGGATGTTTCCAAAATATAATCGGGATTTGGCGTGTGTTAAATAAATTTTTTGCATGGCTCTTGTAATTGCAACGTAACAAAGTCTTCGCTCTTCTTCAATCCCGTCGATTTCGGCTAAAGATTGCGAATGTGGAAATAATCCCTCTTCCATACCAATTAAAAATACAACTGGGAATTCCAGTCCTTTTGAAGCGTGAATCGTAAGTAAAGTTACCGCGTTAAATTCATCAGGATTTGTTTTATTTGAACTTTCTATTAATGCAACGTTTTCCAAAAATTCTTCTAAGTTCATAAATCTGGATGCGACTGATTTTAACTCTTCGATATTTTCTATTCTTTGCTTGTTTTCCTCAGTTTTATCGTCTAGCCATTTTATATAGCCTGATTTTTCAAGAACTTCCGTCATGAGTTCTAAAGTTGAGTAATCTTCTTTGTTTGAATTCCATTCTGAAAACGGGAGTTTTGTTTTCTCGTCCAGCTCTTTTAAATCCCAACCGTTTTGGGCAAGTTTTTCTTTTGACTTATCGCCTATTCCACGCGGGGGTGTGTTAATAATTCTGTCCCAGGAAACTCCGTCACTTGGATTATGAATTACGCGCAGATATGCAATTACATCTTTAATTTCTTTTCGAGCGTAAAATCTTTGGCCTCCCACTATTTTGTACGGAATATTGCTTTTGATTAATGCTTCTTCAATATTTCTGGATTGGGCGTTTGTTCGATATAAAACTGCGATATCTTTGAAATCTTGTTTGTTTGTGAGTTCGGTTAATAGCTGTGTGACAATAAATTCGGCTTCTTCTGCTTCGCTATAGCCCGAATAGTTTATTATTTTGTCTCCACCGTCTTGTTGTGTCCACAAATCAAGTTTGATGTGCGATGAGTTATTTTTTATTACATTTTTTGCCGCGTCCAAAATTATTTGTGTCGAACGATAGTTTTGCTCTAAGTTATAAATTACGGAATCAGGGTAATCTCTTTGAAAATTTAAAATATTTCTGTAATCGGCGCCTCTAAAACTGTAAATTGCCTGTGACATATCTCCTACAACAAAAATGTTTTTATGTTTTGCGGCCAATGTTTTTGTTAAAACGTACTGAACTTTGTTTGTGTCCTGATACTCGTCAACCAAAATAAATTCGAACTGATCCTGGTATCTATTTAAAAGTGCTTCCGACTCTCTCAATAAATTTACTGTTTCTACCAATAAGTCGTCGAAGTCCAATGCATGGTTGCTTCTCAATCTTTTTTGATATTCGATATAAACTTTGGCAGCGGTTCTTTGAAAAAACCCACGGGCGTATCCTTCGTAGCTATGTGGATCAACTAGTTCTGATTTTGCACTTGAGATAGTTTCTAATATTGCGCGCGGAGCAAATTTTTTGGGATCTATTCCAAAATCTCTTATTATCTGTTTTATTATCGAGAGTTGGTCGTCTGTATCGTATATAACAAAATCATTTGGAATACCTATTTCTTTACCGTGTTTACGTAAAATTCTTGCGCATACCGAATGGAAGGTTCCGCTCCAAGTTATATTTTGTCCGCCCGAAATCAGATTTTTAACTCGCGCCTTAATTTCTCCCGCAGCTTTGTTTGTAAAAGTTACGCACAAAATATGGTCCTCTTTAACGCCTTTTTCGGTCAACAAGTATGCAACGCGGTGTGTTAAAACTCGTGTTTTGCCACTGCCCGGTCCTGCAACAACTAAAGCTGGTCCATTAAAGTGTTTTACTGCGGCAATCTGCTGTTCGTTTAAATTTTCAAATAAGTCCTTGTCCGGCATGCGATAATAATATCACGTCAAAATCGGCGTTTTCTTTGTACAAACTTTTTACCATCTAGTATCATTAATTAATGCAAAACAAGAAACTACTGTTTATCGTTTTGGGAGTTATCACTATAATTCTGTTAATTGGTGGTGCATTTGCATATATATATTTCACCAGGAGCGCATCTCAAAAAACTCCAATTATTCAATCTTTAACTAAAGAGGTAGTTGTGGGTGGAAAAACTCTAACTGTTGAGGTTGCGGATTCAAGAGGCGAACAGACCAGAGGTCTGAAAAACAGAAAAAGTTTAGATGAAAATAGCGGAATGCTTTTTGTATTTGGCCAATCCAATGTTTATGCGTTTTGGATGAAGGACACGTTGATACCTCTGGATATGATTTTCATTTCAGAAGATAAAAAGATAGTCAATGTTAGAGAAAACGTGCAACCCTGCGAATCAGATCCGTGCGACCAAATAATTCCCGAGTCTCCTGTAAAATATGTGATAGAAGTAAACGGAGGATGGGCAAGTAGAAATAATGTAGGCGTCGGCGACAGCGTAGAAATACCCGATTAATTTATAAAAGATTGTGAACTACATTAACTCCAAGAGACGAAAAACTGTGGTCAAGCATTAAAATCATATCCCCTTTTCGATCAATGCTGTTTAAAACAACACCAACAACTTCTTTTCCGTCATTTAGCGCGTAAGTAACTAAACATAAACCCGCTTCTTCGGTATATCCCGTTTTAACACCTCTAACTCCCGGGTATGTGCTAAGTAAATTTGTTTGATTATAAAGATATAAATATTTGTGGTCGTCCCCGTATAATTCTTTTTCTAAAGTTGATGCGACTTCTCTAAATTTTGGACTTTTTAACGCGTACCTCGTAAGTTTTACCAAGTCTGACACTGTACTGTATGTAGAATCATCTAAGCCGCTCGGATCTGCAAAATATGTGTCTTTTAAACCAAGCTCCCCTGCTTTTACATTCATCCATTTAACAAAAGTTTCCACATTTCCCGCTGAAGCTTCGGCTAAAGCGTATGCCGAATCGTTTCCTGAGTTTAAAACTAACCCGTACATTAATTCTTCAACCGTATAAATTTCTCCTGCGCTTATTCCCATTGCATTTTCACCAATTGTCGACGCTTTTTGCGACACTGTCACTTTGTCATCAAAATTTAAATGCTCTAGCGCCAAAACCCCCGTCATAATTTTTGTGAGACTCGCAATTTTTTTTCGTTGTGTAGAATTTTTTTCAAATAAAACATTGCCGGTATCAAGATCTACCATAATTGCTGCTGATGCGATCACCTCTGGTTCGTTAAAAGTACTTGTTTGTTTTGACGGATTCCAATTTGGTTCGGGATCGTACGAATTAACAAGAGACAGAACATAATCCTTTTTGTTTAAATCCCTGGGATTTTCGTTTACATTAACGGCGCCTGCCAAAGGATCAAAAATTTTTAAATCGGTTTGAGCACGATTTTTGAGCAAAATAAAGATTGCCAGAAAAACCAGGATTAAAGGCAAAATTATCCACATAGGATTATTTGATTTTGCTCCTCGTTCTAAATAGGTTGTATTTCGGTCATACTTATGAAACGTGATTTTTATGTTATCATAGGAAAGGTTTTGTGAGAAAGTTCCATTAATTTTTTTCAGGAGGTAATGATATGTTTGAGTTAATTGACTTTTATGCGGACTGGTGCGGTCCCTGCAAAATAATGTCGCCAATCTTTGAAGAATTAGCACAGGAATACAAAGGAAAGATAGAACTTAAAAAAGTTGACGTCGAAGCCAGCTCAGAAATGGCCTCTAAGTTTGGCATTATGAGCATCCCAACATTTGTCTTAACTAAAGATAGTAAAGAAGTAGACCGAAAAGTCGGAGCTATGCCTAAAGACGTTGTTAAAAATTGGCTTGAATCGCACGTTAAATAACCTTAAACTATAAATATGACTGCCCGTTTAGCAATTAATGGTTTTGGAAGAATTGGAAGAGCTTCATTAAAAATCGCTTATCAAAAGCCCGATGTTTTAGTTGTAGCCATAAATGATTTAACAAATCCCCGAATTTTAGCCCATTTATTAAAGTATGATTCAGCATACGGCATTTACGATAAAGAGATTTATATCGAAGAAGACGGAAAACGCGTAAATTTATCCGACAATAAGGGTGATCAGGAAAAGTTTTTTTCACAGACAGGCAAAGAGAATTATATTGTTGTAGACGGAAAGAAGACCCGAGTTTTTTCTGAAAAAGACCCGGCGGCTTTACCTTGGAAAGATTTAACTATTGATGTTGTTTTGGAATGCACCGGACGATTTACAAAAGATGACGCGGCTCTATCGCATGTTACAGCCGGCGCCAAAAAAGTTGTAGTTTCGGCACCAACTAAGGGCGGTAGTATTCAAACTTTTTTGATGGGGGTTAATGAAGATATGTATTTGGGCCAGAACGCTGTCTCCAACGCGTCTTGCACAACGAACTGTATATCACCCGTGGTGCGCGTGATGCACACAAATTTTAAAATTTTAAAATCAGTTATGACAACCGTTCACGCAATTACTGCGGAACAAAACGTTGTAGACGGACCTCCCCCACCTCTTCACCCCGATATGAGGCGCGCAAGAGCATCGGCATTTAATATGGTTCCGACTTCAACGGGCGCGGCAAAAGCAACAACACAAGCTATTACCGATCTTGAAGGAAAGTTTGACGGAATTGCAATAAGAGTTCCTGTGATAACAGGTTCTATAAGCGATGTGACAATGGTTGTAGAAAAAAAGACTACAGTTGATGAGGTAAATGCCGCCTTTTTAAAAGCAAAAACCGATCCAAAATACAAAGGCGTTTTAGATGCGACTTTTGAACCCATTGTTTCATCTGATATTATAGGTAATCCCTTTTCAGCGATTGTTGATTTGAGCATGACAAAAGTTATCGATGGCGATTTGGTTAAAGTTTTGGCTTGGTACGATAACGAATGGGGCTACAGCAACAGACTTGTTGAGATGGCTTTGAACATTATTGAGTAATACAGTGTTAAAATAACAATATGAAATCAGTATCCGAAGCGCCAATATCTCAAGGAACACGCGTATTTGTAAGGTGTGATCTCGATGTAGATATTAAAAACGGAGCTATATCAGACACCTACAGACTAGAATCCGCGCTGCCAACTTTAAAACTTATAATCGAAAAAGGCGGAATTCCTATAATTGCGGGGCATATGGGTAAAAA
>CAZHAM010000031.1:0-4836 GCA_964530415.1 uncultured Candidatus Saccharibacteria bacterium
TTTTTGTTGCCGATTCCAAAACGTCTCTTACAGCTTTAACCTTTTCTTCAACTTCCTTTTTAAGATCTTCGGGTACTTTATCGCCGGCATCTTTCAACGACCTTTCGGCTGTGTAGCATAAGCTATCCGCCATATTTTTTGCATCAACTTGTTCTTTGCGTTCTTTGTCTTCGTGTGCGTGCTTCTCGGCTTCGTTGACCATTTTTTCTATCTCGTCTTTAGATAATCCCGTACCACCTTGAATAGTTATATGCTGTGCTTTTCCTGAAGCTTTATCTTTTGCAGTGACGTTTAAAATGCCGTTTGCGTCTAAATCAAATGTAACTTCTACTTGAGGCATGCCTCTTGGAGCGGGTGGGATTCCGTCTAAAATAAATCTTCCGAGTGATTTGTTGTCGCCTGCCATTTCACGTTCACCTTGTAAGATGTTTATTTCTACGCTTGTTTGATTATCGGCTGCGGTTGAAAAAACCTGCGATGCTGATGTAGGTATTGTTGTATTTCTTTTGATTAAAGGTGTGGACACTCCTCCTAAAGTTTCTATGCCGAGTGTTAACGGAGTAACATCCAATAACAGAACGTCTTTTACGTCTCCGCCTAAAACTCCTCCTTGAATTGCAGCTCCAACAGCTACGACTTCATCAGGATTTATACCTTTATGAGGATCTTTGCCGAAATAATCTTTAACGATTTGATTAACTTTAGGCATTCTGGTCATACCACCAACCATTACAATTTCGTTTATATCGGTTATGGATAATCCTGCGTCTTTTAGTGCGGATTCAATCGGTTTAATGGTTCTTTGTAGTAATTCATCAACAATTTGTTCAAGTTTTGCGCGAGTTAGTTTTTTATTTAGGTGTTTAGGTCCGTTTTGATCGGCTGTAATGAACGGAATATTTATTTCTGTTTCGTTTACCGATGAGAGTTCAATTTTTGCTTTTTCCGCGGCATCCTTTAATCTTTGAAGTGCTTGTCTGTCGCCTGCGAGATCAATTCCGTTTTCAGATTTAAATTCTTCTAACAGCCATTTAATAATTTTTGAATCAAAGTCGTCTCCGCCGAGATGTGTATCGCCGTTAGTTGCTTTAACTTCAAAAACTCCATCTCCGATTTCTAATACGGAAACGTCAAATGTACCGCCTCCTAAATCGTAAACAACTATTTTTTCGTTTGCTTTTTTGTCTAAACCGTATGCAAGAGACGCAGCGGTTGGTTCGTTTATAATTCTTTTTACATCTAAGCCTGCAATTTGGCCCGCCTCTTTTGTTGCGGTTCTTTGTGCGTCATTAAAATATGCAGGAACAGTGATAACAGCATCAGTGATTGTTTGGCCAAGATACACTTCTGCGTCGGCTTTTAATTTCGACAATATTTTTGCCGAAATTTCTTGAGGAGTATAAACCTTGCCCTCAACTTCGACACAGGCCATTCCGTTTTTACCTTCGACAATTGCGTATGGATATTCCTTTACCAACTTTTGAACTTCCGGGTCTGAATATTTCATACCCATAAGTCTTTTTATACTAAATACTGTGTTTTTAGGATTCACAACTTGCTGTCTCTTTGCAGGTACGCCGACAATGCTTTGATCGGGCACTACAATAGAAGGAGTAGTATTCGCGCCTTCGGCGTTTACTATAACTTTTGGTTGTCCACCTTCCATAACTGCCATGCAGCTATTTGTTGTTCCTAAATCTATACCGATTATTTTACTCATTTGATTTAATCCCTTCTTTTAAATTTTTTCCGTTGCCGACTTTTACTCTGGCCGGTCGTAGCAATTTTTGCTTTAATATATATCCCTTTTGTAAAACCTCAGTTACTTTATTAGCGGGACCATCTACTATTTCAACAGCTTCCATTTGGGCCGCGTCAAAAAATACATCACTAGAATCTATTTCTTCAACACCCTCGTCTTTTATAACTGATTTAAATTCTTTAACTATCATTTTTAAACCCTCATCGTCTAAATGCTTTTCCAGCATTTCTAAGTTATCTAAAATTGGTAGAAGTTTTCTAATGAGCGTAGAGTTTGAAAACTCCACAAAAGTTAAGCGCTCTTCCGAAGTTCTCTTTTGCAAATTTTGGTAATCTGCAAGAGCTCTTTTCCAATTATTGTCCAATTCGTTAATACGTTTTTCCAGCTCTTCAATATGTACTTTTTTTGAATCTTTTTCTTTCATGTGCTTTTTAAAATTTTTGGATACTTTTTACCAGGATTCGCCGAGTTCTTCAATTAATTCCTTGGTATATCTAACTGCAGGTATTACTACTCCATAATTCATTCTCGAGGGACCGAGAATTGAAATATATCCTTTTCTGCTTCCGGAACTGTACGGCGTAAAAAGCATGGTGCATCTGTTTAAATTTTCCATTCCAAGCTCGTCTTCAAGAGCAACTTTTACTTCGCCGCCATAAGGAACGCTTTGAAAAATTCTTTCAAGTAGGGAATAGTCGTCAATTAACATTAAAGCTGCTTTTGCCACGTCGATTTCCCAAAATTCTTTGTTGTCCAAAACGTTTCTTGCACCGGCGTGAACTACAAAACCATCGTCAATGGTTGCTATAGCAAGATATTTAGTCATATCAGAAAGTGAAATCACAGATTCTCTCAATAATTTCTCAAAATGAAAACGATTCGGCCAAAGCCTCTGTTTCATCGCAACTTCTTGTAAAACGGGCAATTCCTCCTCCTCCATTAACTCGTCCAAATAAAATCTATAAGCATTTTTTGTGGGAACTCTACCGGAAGATGTGTGAAGCATATCCAAAAAACCGAGTTCTATGAGTTTTGCCATCTCATTTCTTACGGTTGCGGCTGAACACTTTAAATTATACTTTTTTACAATTTCAACCGACCCTACGGGGATTGAGGTAGTAGTGTATTCACGAATTACGGCTTTTAAAAGTTGAATTTGTCTGTCTGTTAACATAGTTTTTCTTTCAATTATCAGTATAATAGCACGAGTGCTAAGAGTGTCAATAGAGTTGCTGTAGTTAGCTGGATAGGATTTGCCTGAATGCTTCCTGGGGAATTTCTACCCGCCCGATTCTTTTCATTCGTTTCTTCCCCTTTTTTTGTATGTCTAAAAGTTTGTCTTTTCGCTCTCTGTGGCCGCCTGACATTTTGGCTAAAACGTTTTTTCTCATTGCCGGTATGTCTTCGCGCGCCAATATTTTTCCGCCAAGGGCGGCCTGTAAAGATACCTGAAATTGTTGCCTTGGAATAATATCTTTCAGCTTTTTTAGCAGTTTTCGACCAATTTCTTCGGCGTTTGTACGTAAAACTATGTGAGATAGCGGTTCTACGACTTGGTTGTGGACAAGGATATCAAGCTTTACCGCGTCAACATCTTTGTAATCCAAAAATTCGTAGTCTAAGCTGGCAAATCCCGAGGATGCGCTTTTTAAATCATCAAAATAATTGTAAACAAGTTCTATCAAAGGGAGTTGATACTCAAACATAACGGTTTTTTCGGAAGGATATGTCATTTTATTTAAAATTCCGCGTCTGGCCTCTGTTAGGGTAATGATTTGTCCTACGTACTCAGATGGTGTAACAAGATGAAGTAAAATTCTCGGTTCCAAAATATTTGTTATTCTCGATCTGTCGGGAAATTCGGCCGGATTTCTTATAAATTTTTCTTCACCGTTTGTAAACTGGACTAAATACTCAACCGTTGGAGTTGTAGAAATTAAATCAAGCTGATATTCGCGTTCCAGCCTTTCTTGAATAATATCGGCGTGTAAAAGCCCTAAAAAACCGCATCTAAATCCAAACCCGAGCGCAGTATTGTTTTCGGGCTCAAAAGCCAAAGAAGAATCTGACAGAGACAATTTTTCTAACGCCTCTCTTAGCTGAGGGAATTTATCGTTTTCAACAGGATAGATTGAAACAAAAACAAACGGTTTCACCTCCTTATATCCCGGGAGCGGTTCCGCAGTTTCGCCGTCAAAACAAACGGTGTCCCCAACTTTAACCGCGTGTATGTCTTTTAAACCCGTTGCGATATACCCAACCTCTCCTGTTGCGAGTTCTGGTATTTTTATGCGCTGGGGGTTAAAAGTACCGATTTCTTCGGGGTAAGACGTAAATTTTGATGCCATAAACCTTATTTTTTTTCGATTTTGGTTTGCGTTTAAACCAATTTTTCCGTCCGCAACGTTTACCGCTGCAACTACTCCAAGATACTCGTCATAAAATGAATCAAAGACCAGCGCTCTAAAATTACCTTTAGGGTTTCCTCCTGGAGAAGGCACTTTTTTAATTACTTCTCTAAGGAGTTCATCTACACCCTCGCCGGTTTTGGCCGACACACTCAATATCTCGTCACGGGAAAAGCCGAAAGTTTTAATTAAATCCTCAGTAATTTTTTCAATTTCCGCTCCCGGGAGGTCAATTTTATTTAAAACTGGAATAATAGTTAAGTTTGACTCTACAGCTTTATAAACGTTAGAAACCGTTTGAGCCTGGATTCCTTGTGATACGTCCACAACTAAAATTGCGCCGTCGCAAGCAGCGAGAGACCTCGAAACTTCGTACGAAAAATCTACATGTCCCGGCGTATCGATTAGGTTTAGCTGATGTTCTTTTCCGTCGACGGTATACTTCATTCTCACCGCCTTTAGTTTTATGGTGATGCCTTTTTCTCTTTCAAGATCCATGCTATCGAGTGTCTGAGAAACTAAGTGCCTTTTATCTACAGTATTTGTTATTTCCAAAAGTCTATCTGCAAGTGTGGACTTGCCGTGGTCAATATGGGCTATTATGCAAAAATTTCTAATATCGGTCTGAAGCATGAGGAGATTTTAACACGATTACTGTTCAAGTTT
>CAZHAM010000031.1:4846-7762 GCA_964530415.1 uncultured Candidatus Saccharibacteria bacterium
GTTTGGGAGCTTTCGTGATGTTAAGTTTTTTGATTAATTTATAAAACAGTTGAACTTCTTCTACCCTGAATATCCAGGTGAAGAATAGGTATGTAGCCATTCCCGAAACTGTAGCTACTCCGGTCAAAAGAACCAAATTAATTGTTCTGGTTGTGTCAAAAACGACCTGATCTAAAAGTTTTATAGGAATGTACAAAGTTATTCCCATTAATATCGCAGATACAGAAATCTTTACAAAAGGCATAAGCAGTTTTTGGCTGTCTATACCGCCTAGTTTTTTACTTAAAAGAATAAGCAGTATTAAACAATCTAAAATCGATGTTAGCGAGAATGCAAAAGCCACTGACCACACAGGTAGTTTTAACTGCACAATCATCACAAGAGATATTAAAACGTTTATTACAATTGTTACCAAACTTACCTTTACGGGAGTCAGGGTATCTTTTAGGGCATAAAATGCTCTGGTTAAAAGATAGTTAGCACTTTGCGAAAATATACTTAAACTGAATAACGCTAAAACCTGTGCTGTTGCAATTGTTGCCTCCCAGGGAAAGTTTGAAACACCGTAAACAATTCGTACAATCGGGATCCTTAAAACAAGAAGCATCACGCTTGTAGGAACGACTAAATACATCATTTGGTGTAAAGAGGTAACAAGTGTGTTTTTAAATTTATCTATATTATCAGTGTCGCTCTCGCTTGAAAGAGTAGGCAAACTCGCTGAGGCGATAGACGCGCCAAAAAGCAGAACGGGAAACCCTTGTAGCTGTAATGCAAATTTAAGATAAATCACCGAAGGTGCCGAGATCAGTATGGCCAAACTGTTGTTTATCGTGCCGATTAAATTAGCGATAAATACGCTGACAATACGAGGAGGAACTAAAGCCATCATGTCTCTCAGACCTTTATCATTAAAATTAAGCGCAAGTTTAAACCTAAACCCTGTTTTAATTACCGCGGGAACCTGGATAGTAAAATGCAATACTGACCCTATCAAAACTCCGTATGCAGGTGCGTAAATTCCATACCTTTCACTAAGTAAAAATATGCCAAAAATCATGCCGATGTTGTACAAAACCGGAGCCAGTGCAGGAAGTAAAAAATATTTAAATGACTGCAGCACGCTTGTTAATAAACTTCCCGCGACGAGAATCATTTGTGCCAAGAGCATTATTCTCATTAAATTGACTCCTAACTGAATCTCAGTTTCGCCAAACTGACCAATCAACAAAAGTCTGATAATTTGGGGGGAAAAAATATAGATTACTAGAGCAAGTAAAACAAAAAACCCTAATGTAACATTCATTATTACGGATGCAGTTTCAAATGCTTTTTCGCGGCTCTTTTTAAGCTCGGAAGTGAAAATAGGTATAAATATGGTGGATAAGGCCCCAACAACAAGAACAGAGTAAATTAAATTAGGAATTCGATCCGCGGTGTAAAAAATCGCCAAATCTGTGGAAACTCCAAAATAGTTGGTTAAAAGCCTGCTTTTAATAAACCCTAAAAAAGAGTTGATAGCGCCAGACAAAAACAGCACAAAAGCTGCCGAAAGGATCGTATTCTGTGTTTTAAGCAAAAATTTATTATCGATTTTTAACATTCGCATAATCTATACAGTTTAAACCATTTGGTCATTTTAGTGCATAGGCACCTTATCAAAAAATGAGGCCGTGGTAAACCAAACCTTTTCATTTTGGCGTCCCTGTGCTATTATTCGATGCGTTCTAAGTAATTTGGAAGAAAACCTTAAATATATGGCAAAAACTAAATCAGCTAAAAAGGCCGTACGAAGCTCTAAAAACAAGAGAGTTAACAACCTTTTTTGGAAAAAACAGATAAAAGAAAGCATCAATGAATTGAAGAAAAACCTTTCTAATAAGGACGTAGATACTGCTATACTTAACACAGGTCTCGTTGCTTTACAAAAGGTGCTGGACAAAGCATCTAAAGAAAATGTAATTCACAAAAATAAAGCAAACAGGCTAAAATCTGCCTATGCTAAAAAGCTTTCTGCTCCGGCCCAAAAGCCAAAAAAACAAGCGAAATCCGCAAAATGAGAATAGTGAGAACAGTAATCTCGCTAATGTTTCTGTAAGCCCCCCTCCAAACCTAATCGATATTGATGATATTTTTACACGGCCCGAAAAGTATTTTATAAGGTTTTCCAATTTTTCATCCATGATAATATTGGTTGTCTCAATGATATTCGGGTTAATGCTTGTATATGATAAGGAGCTGGATAGGTCACTGTCTAGGTTAAAAGCTAAACAAGACTCGTTGATTTTTTCTTTGGACTCGTTCCAATCTGATATAGATCTCGCCCGAGATGTCGAAAAAAAGGCTGAATTTTATACCCAAACATTGTCAGAAAGATCCCCTGTATATTCAAAAATCAGCGTCGCCTATGGTTCTGTACAGTCCGACGCCGAAATTAACTCATTTTCTATGAGCAGTTCCGGTTTTATGGTAAGTCTAACAGGTAAGGACGCGCTGTTTTTTTCTAGGTTAATAAATATATATTTAAGATCCGATTTAGTTGACCATATTATTTTGCACAGCGCTGCATATGACAAAAATATCGATTCTTATAATGTCGAGTTAGAAGGGGTGTTTAAATGAGCAAAGGTTTTGAAAAAGAGATCAAATACTTTAGAAGAAATTACTTAATGAGCATGAATCTTATCCGCGTTGTTACGTGGTGGGCCCTGATTGTCGTTTTGTTTTTTGGATTTTTTGGGATAAGGTCGTTGGGAAGCGTGATGTTAGATAAATTGAAACTCATCTCAGAAATGAAAACATTAAACCAAAATCTCGAAAAAAACCTTGAGAGTATCAGCGCGGCTTCGGAGTCTCTTTCCTCAACGGGGTCAAACCTTACATTTTTGTTTGCTTATGTTCCTAAAACTCCGGCAA
>CAZHAM010000032.1:0-6795 GCA_964530415.1 uncultured Candidatus Saccharibacteria bacterium
AAATAATGCAATAGGAAGTCATATATATACATTAGGTAATAGAAACATAAGAATAGTTACAAGAGACTCTTTTTTGAGTAACTTAGTTGGGTTTAAAAAGAATCAAGAAGCTAATGATATAAATGAAATAATAAGTAAAAGATACAAAGAAGACGACATAAGTGTGATTGCATTAGATGCAGAAAGCTTTGGGCATCACAACAAGGAGGGGTTGTACCTGCTTTCTCAAATTGTTGATTACATGCACAATAAAGGCATCGTTATTAAAACAGTAAACGACTTAATAAGTCTTTTTACACCAAAGATGGTTAAAGAGTACAAAGAGACTAATTGGTCTGTAGTTAGTTCTGATAGTGGAAAAAAAGATCTTTATGATCTATGGGATTGTACTTCTAATAAAATACATACTATTCTATGGAAATTATTGAAAGAGTTTGAAAAAGATCTAATAAACGTTGATAAATTTTCTAGTTCAGATGGGTATGAGATTCTACCTATTTGGATTAATAGTAAACTAGATGAAATACAAGACAAGACAATACGTGATAATGTGCGAGATTCGCTACTACTTCTAAAAAGTCAGAACAGCGATCAATTTTGGTGGTCTTCGAAGAAATTAATTAATGAAAAAGAACTTTTTATGCCCAGTATGGTTTTTAAGAATATTTTAATATATAAAGAAATAATCAAGAATAGACGAATTGCAAAATTAGAGAATTTTTTACTCGAATCAGAGGTAAAACTAAAGGAACTATTAATTTAAAAGGTACTATATGAAAATTTGTTTTTTTCTACACTTTTATCAGCCATACAATCAGCAAGATGATATTTTAATTAGAATAGTTAATGAGTGTTATCTACCTTTAACTAGGGGATTGTTAAATACCCCAAAGGCAAAGGCTGTAGTAAATATTAATGCTTCGCTTTCGAGACTTTTAGTAGAAAAAGGCTATTCGGAAGTAATTGATAATTTGAAGGAGCTACATAAACAGGGCAAAATTGAATTTTCCGGAAGCTCTGTGTACCACGCATTTTTACCGCTTATGCCAGAGAGCGAAATTACAAGACAGATAGATTCGAATATTGAGATAAATAAGAAAATATTTGGAGATCTTTTTGAACCTAGAGGATTTTTTTCTCCTGAAATGGCAGTTAGTGACATAGTACTGAAAATGGCAAAAGAAACCGGTCACGACTGGATGGTTTGCCCGTCGGTATCTTATAGGGGAGAGAAGTTCGAAACAGATAAGCTTTATATAGACCAAAATACAAAATTAAAACTACTTTTTAGAAACAAAAGGGTAAGTTCGATTATACTTTCTTCTGTTTGTAGGGATGTTGAAGACTTTGTTAAAGAAACACAGGACATTATTAACGTAGATAAGTACTGGCTTTGTGTTATGGACGCAGAAACATTTGGTCACCATAGAATCGGCCATGAAAAGTTTTTATTTGAGATCATGCAGGATGCGAGATTTGAACCTACACTGGCGTCAAAAATTATCGATGGATTAGGCGATGTAGAGGAAGTTAGAATTCGTCCAAGCACATGGAGCAACGAAGAGCAAGATTTTTGGTTAGACAAAGAAAAAACCCAATCGACAGACGCAAAGTCATTTATTCTCTGGAAAGATCCCGAGAATCCGATCCACGCTCTTCAATGGGAACTTACGGATTTGGCTATTGAATACTTGGCAAACTATGACAATAAGTCTAGCGAAGACTATGTCAAAGCCCGCGAACTTCTCGATGTTGCCTTATCCTCGGATCAATATTGGTGGGCATCGGCAAAACCGTGGTGGAGTTTAGAAATGGTGGAGGTAGGAGCCTACCAGCTAAAATCGGTTATTGGCACTCTTGGTACGGGTACTAAAACTATGGTAAAGGCTGACGAAATTTATAGGAAAATATTAGATAAAGCTTTCGAATGGCAAAGAGACGGGATCATTAGAAAAAGACATTTGGATAATTCCGGAACATACCTGAAACAAACTTTCAAAAGAAGAACTCCGCCTGATTGGTTTAATTTGATGATTCTGGAATTGGAGTACGAAATGATTTTGTCGGCTCAAAGAAGAGATTTCGAAAAAGCGATTAAATGGAGAGACGCGTTACTAAAAATTCAACTCGAGACCGATATTTATGACGTTTTGCATGTTGTAGATGAGTTGTGGTCAGCCAAACACCTCCCAAATTTAAAAGCGTTTGTAGAATTCGAGTGGGATGAGCTTTCTGATTTTGTAAAACCTTACCTTATTGATAGGGAAGGGAACACGTTGACCAAAGAAGCCTTCGAGATCTGGAAAAAAGAAGCAAAATCATCCACAAAGCAGAGCTAATATGTTAATCTTTAAAATATGAAAGTACTTCTCGCTGCCTCAGAAGTAGCCCCGATAATAAAATTAGGAGGATTAGGTGATGTCGCAGGGTCTCTTCCTAAAGCACTCGAAAAAATCGGTATAAATGCCGATGTGATAGTTCCGTTTTATCCTACCGCAAAAACCGATAATCTAAAACTGTATAAGAGTATTGATATAAATGTTCCGTTTGATAACAAAAATAATGTTGTTGAGGTATTTAATACAAAAATTCCGGGATCAAATGTTGACGTTTTAATGCTAAAAAATGATGATTATTTTGATATTGGCGGGAGCTCGGCTTATTTAAACAACGAATTTGAATCCAGAATGTTTACCTTTTTTTGCCGCGCTGTTGTGGAATACATTAAATCTCAATTTAACACTTACGATATTGTTCATTGCAACGATTGGCATACCGGACTGATAACACATCTTTTAGCAGACGAATTGGATGATTCAAGGCCTGCAACACTCTTTACCATCCATAATTTAAACTACCAAGGTATAGCTAACCCCGACCTGCTGAGAGTTGTTGGTATCGTTCCCGGAGTACACCCGCTTATTGACTGGGATGTTTCAGACGGAGATCTGAATATGGTTCAACAGGGTATAACTTCAAGCGACTACATAAACACAGTTTCTCCCACATACGCCGAAGAGATATTAACTAAAGAGTTCGGCAGCGGTTTAGAGGAACTTTTACAAGCTAGGACCGGTCGATTATCCGGAATACTAAATGGGCTAGACTACACACAGTTTCCAAGAGATTTTGATTTAAAAAATTTTAAAGCTGAAAAAGCTGAGCACAAAAAAAGGATTTTCGATAAATTTGGACTAACCGAGAGCAATAGTCCTTTATTTTCATATATTGGCAGAATCGATCCTTATCAAAAGGGAATAGACATTGCTTTAGAGGCTCTGCCAGAACTCGTTAAGAGCGGGGGAAAGTTTATACTTTTAGGTACCGGAGATAAAGATTACGAAGCCAAATTAGCTGATTTTGCCGGTAAAAAAGAAAACAAAGGATCTGTTTCGGTCAACCTTAAGTTTGATGTAAAACTAGCAGAAGAAATCTACTCAGCAAGCGATTTTTTACTAGTCCCGTCCAGATATGAACCTTGCGGTCTAATTCAAATGATATCAATGTGGTACGGTAGTCTGCCAATCGCGCACGGTGTTGGAGGGCTTAAAGATACTGTTGTAGAAGGAAAAAACGGATTTGTATTTGATAATTTTAATAGCGAGGACCTCAAAAAGGCTATAGGTAGAGCATTTGAAGCATACAACGGACAGTCATATCTTGGCATAGTCGAAAACGCATTGAATGAAGATTTTTCTTGGGATAAAAGTGCTCAAAAATACGCAGATTTGTATAAAAAAATTGTTCAATCTAGGGAAGAAGATTTAAAGTAGGGGATTTTGATAATGAACACATTTATATTTGATGAATTAACAGGAATGCCCTCAGTTTTAGCCACAAACCGCACAAAAAGACGTGACGATACCGGAGCGGTAGGAAAAAGCGCGCCCGAGGGAACTGACAAGCCCTCTGATAATAAGGAGGCGGGAAGTGTAGCACCAAAAGTCTGCTTTTTTTGTAAAGGTAACGAAAACCTTACGCCTCCGGCGGTTTACCAAGACGCCGATGACTGGAATGTTAGAGTTTTTCCTAATAAATTTCCAATTGTGCCTAATCACGAAATAATTGTTCATTCACCGGACCACGATGCGGATCTGACAGAGCTTTCCCACGAGCAAAATGTTAAGTATATCAGGGCGCTTTTAAATAGAGTTAACTTTTATACATCAAAAGAATTGGAGGTTATGATCTTTAATAATAGGGGAGGTACAGCCGGAGCTTCATTAACCCATCCACATTCCCAATTAGTTGCATTAAAAGGTTTTCCCGGAAATATTGAATTGGAAAAAAGTCACGGACTCAATTATTACAACGAGCACGGGTCTTGCTATTGGTGCGATTTAATAAAAACAGAAAGAGCGCTCGGGACCAGGATTGTATACGAGTCCACCCATTTTATGCTGATTGTCCCAAAAGCATCCAGATGGAGTTACGAAATGATATTGCTTCCAAAAAAGCATAACCCTAATTTCGAATATATGAATGAAGTTGAGATTAACGACGTCTCCAGAATTTTAAAAGCCGCACTTAGTGCGTACGATAAATTGTTTAGTAGACCCGATCGAAACTTTTGGGTACACACACAAAGATACGATCCTTTTCACTGGCATGTAGGTTTTATACCGCATATAAAAGTTTTTGGCGGACTCGAGCTTGGTGCAGGAATTTGGGTTAGCGATAAAGCCACGCCTGAAGATGCCGCTTCTACCTTAGGTGAAGTTGTAAAAAAAAATTATGAAGAACAAAAAACAAGCCTTGTATAAGGTGTATAGACCAGACTAATTAAACTAGACTAAAGACTAAAAGACCCCGCTTTCGCGGGGTCTCTCTGTTTATATCCAAATCAAAGGTAGATATTACTTCATTTCAACTTTAGCGCCTGCTGCTTCAAGTTTCTTCTTGGCTTCCTCAGCCGCTTCTTTTTTAGCGCCTTCCAAAACTGCTTTTGGTGCCGACTCAACTAAGTTTTTAGCATCCACCAATCCTAAAGCCGGGTTGATTTCTCTAACTACTTTAATAACGTTGATCTTATTTGCACCTGCTTCGGCAATTATAACGTCGAATTCAGTTTTTTCTTCTTCAACTACTGCCTCTGCACCGTTGGCGCCGCCCATTGGCATAGCCCCCATCATCATAGGTGCAGCTGCGCTTACTCCAAACTTTTCTTCAAGAGCCTTAACTAAATCGTTAAGTTCTAATACGGTCATTTTTTCGACCATATCCATAACTTTTTTAGCATTATCGCTCAAGTTTAATTCTTTATTTTCGTCTGCCATTTTATGTGCACCTCCTCTAAAATTTGTGTCATTCTGAGTTTGGTTCAGAACCCAAACCAGATGCTGAATCAAATCAGCATGACTAAAATTAATAATTACTTTTTATCTTTAATTGCAGAAAGAGCGTATACAAACTTTCTCTGGACTCCACCAAGAGTGTTCACAAGACCTGAGAGAGGGGATTTTAAACCCCAAACAGTTTGTGCAATTAACTCGTCTCTGCTTGGTAAATTGCTCAAAATTTCAGTTTGCTGAGCATTGTTGTATTTACCGTCAACTATTGCCGCTTTTACTCTTGGAAGCGTGTTCGTTTTAGCAAAAGCAAAGATAGTTTTTATAACAGCTATCGGATCTCCGTATGAGAAAAACGCTGCTGTTGGGCCTTTTAAATCATTTTCTAAGGAATCTGTGTCGATGTTCTCTTCTTTTAATGCAACTTTCAAAAGTGTATTTTTGGCCACTTCAACCTCGGTGTCATTTTCAAGAGCTTTAGCTCTTAAATCATTGATATTATCAGCAGATAGACCAAGATAATCAGCAAAAGTTATTGATTTTGCTTTTTTAATTTTTTCCCTTAATTCTTCGACTGTTTGTAATTTTTTTGTATTTGGCATATTAATTTCCCTATTTAAACATAAAAAAACTCGCCGAAGACTGCGAGTGAAAAACATACTAAAAGCGCGTTTTATTGCTGTTTACGTTACTTTAAGTTATTCGGAGCAAATAAACGTGACCGCTAATATTTATTAAGTTTTTCCTCGGCAAGATGTTTAAGCTTGAAAAGCCCTTGCTGTCTTTGGCTTTAACCAGTTTACAGGGTTTAAATAAGTTGTCAACAGTAGTTTATTAGTTTATTAGTTGAAGCTTACTGCTCCTTGGTTGTGCTCTAGCTGAACCTGCTCTTGTGTTAGCGCGTAATTGAAAATTTTGACATCGTCTAGAAGACCGCTAAATTCCTCTGTTGGGGCATTAGTTCGCGCTCCAATAATAGCCCGAGTTACGGGAGTAATTAGTCCGTATCCAGAAGGTGTGCTCAGACTTACCTCTTTGCCGTTAATATAAAGTTTATAGGTAGATGATTCCCAAATAACAGCAATATGTGTCCACGTATTCAACGAAAGAGTTTCAGAAGACCTAGCTGTACCCATGCATTCATTCAAAATGTGAATGTGGTCACTCGCTGAATGGTCTGTAAATACTCCCCATCCGTCGCACCCCCCCAGAACCGTTAAAGAAAATGAATTGGTTATCAGATGGTGCTGAAGTTTGTTTTACCCAGGCACCAAATGAGTAATTATTCGTAGTGCTCCCTGTAGGTAAAGGACTGTTGATTTCCACATAGTCATCGTTTCCGTCAAATCCTAAACTGGAGTTGCGTTTGCCAGTGGTTCCGTCATTCCACATTTCGTGTGCATTACCACTATTGCAAGTCCCCACCGCTGTGTTTTGTGGAGAAGTTCCTGTTCCGGGGATAATAGTACCAGTAAAGCCGTTGCCAGAAGAATCATTTGCTACTGCT
>CAZHAM010000033.1:0-411 GCA_964530415.1 uncultured Candidatus Saccharibacteria bacterium
GAAAAGCACGCACACGAAGAAAAAGAACGCAAAGAGCAAGTAGACGCAAAAAACATGGCAGACAGTTTGTGCTACACAGCCGAAAGATCGTTAAAAGATGCCGGCGATAAAGTACCTGCAGATCTCAAAAAAGAAGTTGAAGAAAAAGTTAAAGCTGTAAGAGACGTCTTGGAATCGGCAACAAAAACCGAACTCGACCAAAAGACACAAGAACTATCTACATCAATGCAAAAAATAGGTCAGTATATGTATAGCCAGCCTGAAGGTGGCCAACCGGAAACGAATCCGGAAAACGGCGGCGGCGATCCTAACAACGGGGGTCCTGAACCGGACCAGCCTGTTGAAGGTGAGGTCGTTGAGTAAATGATAAACGATAAGGCCCCGCTAACGCGGGGCCCTTTTTTGTTTTGT
>CAZHAM010000033.1:421-6686 GCA_964530415.1 uncultured Candidatus Saccharibacteria bacterium
ACCGGACCAGCCTGTTGAAGGTGAGGTCGTTGAGTAAATGATAAGGCCCCGCTATCGCGGGGCCCTTTTTTCGATTTCAAAAAAGACAAATTCTTAACTTACTTATCGCGCTTTGGTCCTCTTTTCTCATCATCAAAATGACGTTTATTAGGTATTTTTTCAATCCCCCCGTCTTGCTCATCAACAATGTTGACAACTTTTTCCAATGTCCCCCCGACATCTGTGGTTTGAGTTTGGGAACCCTCCGACTTTTTTTCTGTCTCTTGCTCTCTCACCCATTCTTCAAACGGTTTCCCATCAACGGTTATGATTCCTTCATCGGGATCTGTAACATTTTCAATTAAATCAGTCATCTGCTATACCTCCTAAAAAATTTACACTTATGTATATAGATTATACACAATTTTTTATGTGGCAACTTTTAAAAAACTTTTTGTAAAAAAACTACAGTTACTCAACCACAAACTCTTCTTTTCCTCCCCATAACTTGCTATAATACTTCCACTAAAAAGATTTATAACTGCCCAATGGATATACAAGGAATATTAATATTTATACTAGCTTTGCTTACGTTAAACCTCATAGCTGTGGGCGTTTATTTAATTTTAGTTTTAAAAGAATTCCGCGAAACAATTAAAAAGGCCAACTTAGTTTTGGACAATGTTCACGAAGTTACGGATGCTGTCGCAAACCCGATTACAACTATCGCCGGAATAATTTCGGGCGTTACAAATAGTATTAAGGCAGTTAAATCGATTAGTACATTAATAGATAATTCAAAATTTAAGGAGGAATAATATGTGTGATGATCATAAAAACGGATTTGCAAAAGGTGCGTTATTTGGAGCTTTAATCGGAAGTGTATTAGGAGTCTTGTATGCCCCAAAATCAGGTAAGGAAACTCGTAAAGAATTGCGGGAGAAAGCTGAAGAAGCAGCGGATTTAACAAGAGAAAAGGTTTTGGAAATTAGAGAGAAGGCCGAAAATGTTGTAAACGAAATCGAATACAAAGTTCAGCCTGTTTTAGAACAACTTGGTGCCGACACTCAAGATTTGCGCGAGGATCTTCAAGATAAAGTCGATGAGTTAGTTGAAGAGATTGAAGACACATCTGACGATTTGAAAAAGAATGTCAGAAAAAAGTTGTTTAAGAAATAATTTTCTTCGAAATATCTTTATATTCCTTGTAATTTAGGGCTTGTCCTCGTAGAATTATTTTATGCAAAATCCCTCGGATCAGAGTCAAAATGTCCTGATCGATCAAAATCAACAAACCCAACAGGCTCAAGTTCCTGTGCAGGATCAAAATGACGACCCTAACGTGCCTCTTGTCGGAACAACAAGCGGATATTTATCAAAACCAGGTTACGTTTCTGAAATTTCTGCTTTTCCTCCACAACCCGAAACACCCAGGCCTCAAGAATACGCCACTCCACAAGAAAAACAGGAGGTAACGGAGATATTTAAATCTCCTGAGATACAGCCGGCGCAACCTCAACAACCAATGCCAACTGCTGCACAAATAGCCCAACAAATAGCTGCTGCAGCAAATGCACAACCTGTAAATGTTGTGGATCAAACAAGTGAAGACACTACTTTGCACCCCATAAAAAAAGGCGTAGATAAGTTAACTACAATTGCGGATTTAGAAGAAGAGCAATTTATTAAAGAAGTTGAAACTGCCCATGATCATCAATGAGTATTTGTACAACATATTTGGGATTGTTTTTTACGTTATCGCTTCGGTCATATTTTTGTTTGGCGTAGTTTACAATATTGCGTCATACCGTAGAAAAAAGAAAGAAAAAATAACCGAATACAAACTAACTTTTTTACACATCAAACTTCCCTCCGATAACGAAATAGAGATAAAAGCCGCCGAACACATGTTTACAAATCTTATGGGTTTTAAAGGGGGGTTTTGGCAAACTTTATTTAGCGGTGACTATAGAATTTCATTTGAAATTGTTTCAAAAAAAGAAGGCATTGGGTTTTATGTGGTTGTGCCTGACGAAATCGTAACTATTGTGGAAAAACAAATCAATGCTGCCTACCCTTCGGCAGAAATTGATATCGTAAACCCGCACGAAATTTGGGATCGTGGTATACACACACAAGTAGCGGAATTAAAACTTGCAGGTCCTTCTTATTTTCCAATAAAAGTTTATGAAGATTTAAAAAACGACTCTTTGAGCTCAATTACTTCTTCGATGAGCAAACTCGGCGATGATGAGGTTATCGCAGTTCAGTACGTTATTCAACCTGCGCCGGATGGATGGAGATCAATCGGAAGAAAATATGTTTCGAATACACAAAATAAAGCTGCCGATCCTGAAAAAAAGGTTCATATAGATACGGCATTTCTGGAAGGCATCGAAAAAAAGATCAGTCAACCGGGTTTTTATGCAAAAATTCGACTTGTTTGCATCTCGAAAGATAAATTTTCAGCTCAAAACCACGTTAATAATTTAAAAAGCGCGTTTGAACAATTTACAGATGTGAAATACAACAAATTTGTTCTTAAATCCGGAATGTTTTCAAACCAAAAAAAGATAGTTGACGATTTCATCTTTAGAAAAATAAAAGTTAATAATATAAGTATCCCCGTATTTGACGTTCAACTTTATCTGGACACTGCAATTTTAAACACAGTGGAACTCGCAACAGCGTTTCATTTTCCAAACAAAGAGATCGGGACGCCTAACATAGAGTGGCTGACAGCCAGAAGAGCAATGGCTCCGGCCAATATTCCAACCGAAGGGCTTTACTTAGGCAAAAATACATTTAGAGGAGTTGAGAAACGGATTTATATGAACAGAGAAGACCGAACAAGGCACTTTTATCTTATCGGCCAAACTGGTACAGGAAAATCCGTTAATCTAATGTTTTTAGCCTTGCAGGATATTATAAACGGCGAGGGTGTTGCCATTATCGATCCCCATGGAACCGACATCGATATACTTTTAACTCAAATTCCAGAAGAGCGCATCGATGATGTTATTTTATTTGACGCTGCGGATACAGAAAGACCGTTGGGCATAAATATGCTCGAAGCCCATTCAGAAGAAGAAAAACACATGTTGATCAACGCGTTTATCGCGCTTTTATATAAACTTTACGATCCAAACCGACAGGGTATTATGGGTCCTCAGCTCGAAAGGTCCATCAGAAACGTTATGCTAACGGCAATGGAAGATCCTGAAGCAACAATGGTTGACGTTATGCGGCTTTTAATCGACGACACTTATGTTAAAAAGTTTTTACCATTAATCAAAGATCCTCTTGTTAAGAGATACTGGACCGACGAACAGGCAAAAACTTCGGCTAACAGAAAAGGCGAAATGATGGGTTACATTGTTTCAAAATTTGACCGACTTGTTACCGAAAAACTAATGCGAAACATTGTGGGCCAGCCAAAATCAGCGTTTAATCTCGAAGAAATCATGGCGCAAAAGAAAATCTTGTTAATTGATTTGGCAAAAGGAAAAATTGGCGAAGAAAATTCAAACTTTTTGGGCCTCCTTTTAGTACCGCGGATTCTTTCCGCGGCTCTCGCGAGACATAAATTAATTGGTAAAGAAGAATTTCCGGATTTTTATTTGTATGTTGACGAGTTTCAAAATTTTGCTACGCCGGATTTTGCGACAATTCTTTCTGAAGCACGAAAATATAAGCTTAATTTGACCGTCGCCCACCAATTTGTATCGCAACTTCCCGATGATATTAAAAATGCAATTTTTGGAAATATCGGTACAATGTGCGTTTACCGTGTCGGCACAGACGACGCTGAATTTTTGGAACCATATTTTGATCCGCCTTTTACAAAACGGGATATTTCAAACCTTTCTGTAGGAAGCAGCTATATGCGACTTTTGGTCGACGGCCATCCAACACCGCCGTTTTCGTTAAATGTGGATTTTAATGAAGTTAATGCTTTTCCAAAACGACCTGAGGTAGCGCAAAGAATCCGCGAACTTTCAAGAAATAAATACGGGATGCCTGTTCATGAAGTCGAAGAGTTTGTAAACAGAAGAGCCGGCCTCGATGAGGATGAGGAAGAAAATGCTCTCCCAGAAATTCCGGGTTTTGATAAATCCAGAATTCCGTTTTAATGTTTGATATAATCAAGTTAATTATGGGCCTGCCTTTTTTTAGTAAACAATCATCAAACGAGTCCAACAAATTCCTAACTTTAGAGATAAACTCGAGGGATGTTAAGTGTGTTTTGGTTTACTTTGAAAACGGCAAATTCAAAATTATCGGCTCAGGTAAACAAACACTGGAAAACTCGAGTGTAAGAGCGGGAAACATAATAGACTTGGATAACACACTGGACGCCGTAAACCTAGCTGTAACAAAGGCATGTGAAAATTCCGGAGATGGCGTAAATAACGTAATATTTGGGGTGAGCGGAGATCTAAGTCTCGGCCTCACAACAACCGTAAGGGTAAGAAGAAGCAAAAAAGATCCGATAAATAATAAGGAAATCAACGAATTAAACAATAAAATCAATGAGGCCGCTTATATGCAGGCCTTAAACGAGTATCTTCAAACAACAGGCAACAGTGATATTGATTTGGAAATCATCACATCCTCTACTGTTTACACAAAAGCCGACAATGATTATGTGGAGTCCTTAGAAAAACACACTGCTGAGTATATCGAAACTGCGGTTTTCAACGCATTTACGCCTTCGTATCATATCGACACGCTTAAAAAAATTGCTAAAAGCAGCGGGCTTAATATTTTGGCAATCGGCTCCGGTTTATACACATATGTGCAGAGCCTAAAAAACACTGAATTTGAACACACCGATTTTATTTTAATTGACGTTTCTGATGATTCTACAAATGTTGCGATTGTTTTTGGGGGAGGCATAGTTGCAACCAAAAGCATGAGTATCGGATATAGGCATTTTGTAGAAACAATTGCCGAAAAAATGGGTCTTACCGTGGTCGAAGCCGAAAAAATGCTGCGTGCTTACATCTCAAACGGATTAACTCAGAGTGAGATGACAATTGTTCAAACATGCATTCAGGAAGTTATTGAGGTATGGATTGAGGGTCTTCAAATTTTATTTGCTGAATTCTCCGGAGTTAAAACTTTTTCGCATAAAGTTTATTTAACAGGAGTAGGAACTGATATCAGCGACGTGATTAATGCGGTTTCAAACGAACCGTGGACAAAATCGATACCTTTTAAATCCGTTCCGGAATTTAAAAAACTCACTTTTATGGATTTTTCAGACATTTCAGATTCTACTGGTAAAACAAATTCGGAAGAGTGGCTTAATACCGTTTTACTTGGCGAGATATTTAAAGAAATGTATCAAGGATAAAAATGACAAAATTAGAACTAGAAATACACGACGATATAGTTAGCACAATAAATAAAGTTAGAGCAATGAATGACTCCGGAATTGAGCTTATTATTCCTGAGAATTCGGTATTGTTTGAAAATATAATCAACTTAAAAATAATACAAAACTTCTCGGAAAACTTAGGATTAAATGTAATATTTACTACACCAGATGAAATTGGAAATAACCTAATTTCAATGTTGGACGGAGATTCTAATGTAAGCGATTTTGTAGAATCACCAAAAGGAGAAATTTTGGAAAATACAGTGGTCTCCAGACCAAAATTTAAATTTAAAATGCCAAATCTTAAAAAAGGATTAATATTTTTAGTTTTATTCGGAATTATAGTTGCAGGAATATTCATGGCGGCTCAAACCAGGCGCGCCTATGCGAAAATTGTAGTTAATTCACAGGCTTTAACACGAAGCTTAACCGTCAAAGTCAAAACTGACGGCAGTACAAACGCGGAACAAAAGATCTTACTCGGATTCGAAATAACCGCAGAGGCAGAAGAGGCTGCTGATATTGAAACGACCGGAGAAAAAACTATCGGAGAAAAAGCCGCAGGAAAAGCCACAATTTACAATAAAACAGCCGATGAGAAAAAATTTAAAAAAGGTGCGGTTTTGACTTTTGATAAAGAAGATGGAGATCTAAACTATATAACGCAAGACGATGTTACCGTTCCAGCTTCAGCGCCCGAAGACGCAACTGATCCGGCGAGCGCGTTAAAACCGGGAAGTGCTGAGATTGATGTTGTCGCTGAAAATGTCGGAGAAACATACAATCTTTCTGAAGAAAAAACACTTGAAGTAAGCGGACAGAAAAAAGCATCGTTTGAGGCAGAGGTTTCAAAAGAAATCGAAGGTGGAAAAAGCGAAAAAGTGAAAATTGTTGCCCAAGCCG
>CAZHAM010000034.1:0-5831 GCA_964530415.1 uncultured Candidatus Saccharibacteria bacterium
TTTTGCATATGTGATTAGTTCTCTGTCTACCCCGTTTTTTCCGTCACGCCCGTCATTTGGAATTAAAACTTTTGAGAGTCTTTTAATTTGCTTTAAAATATCTAGGCCTCTTCTACCCTTTTGTCTCTTTAAATCTTCTTTGCTGTCGCTAATTAAATGAAGTTCGTCTATTACAAACTGCGGAACAATAAATACATTTTCTAAAAAATTTGTTTTTACTAAATCTAAAATTCTTCCGTCTACTAAAACAGATGTGTCTAGAAGTATTCCATGCCTGATTTCTTCTTTTTGAGCGTCGCTTAACTCGTCTGATTTCTTTTTTTGTTTTTCACGGCGCGCGTCCTGAATTCTTTTTGTCTGCTGATCCCAAAATGCCGAAACTATATCGTTAATTGCGTTGTAAATGAGTGTTTCCAAAGCTTCGGTTACGGCTAACAAAAGTTTGGGAACCATAAATAAACCTATTGATGCTGCTAAAAGCGAGATCATAACTTCGGCTAAGTAGTCTACGTTAAAAAGCGGATACTGCTCAAAAAAGGATGTTCTGGAGAAATTAAAACCTACTATAAAAAACACAAGTGCCGACAACGACTTAAACAACAGTTTTATATGGTTAGGAACTCTTCGTATGGCTTGTGTAAGCGTTTTTGTTCTTTCTGCTGGTACTACCATGTTCTATTTAAAATTGATTTAAATTAATTAAAGCACTTTTTGCTGAGTTTTGCTTGTATTTTCGGTAAAAACTATGGATTTAATCTGACGCGCGTTTCCCTGCTTGAAGTGACATTGAAAGTGCTTGTGAGATTGATGTAGTTTTTTCGGAACTTATAACGTTAGTGTATCCAAGCTTTTTGGCTTCTTTTATGCGTTTTTCCTGATGAGGAACTTTTCTGATTTCACCGTTTAAACCGCATTCCCCAAAAAAAGCGGTCTTTTCTTTGATAGGCTGATCCTTTAAAGCGCTTGCTATGGCCGCACAAACTGCCAAATCTACCGCATATTCGTTTACTTTAAATCCTCCGGCTACGCTTAGGTAAACATCGTGACTGCTTAAATTTAATCCGCACCTTTTTTCTAAAATAGCAATTAAAACTTGCAGTCTATTGGCGTTAAAACCGCTGGTTGTTCTTCTTGGGTAGCCAAATGCTGTTTTAACAGTCAAAGCCTGGATTTCAAATAAAATAGGCCTGTAACCTTCCATGACTACGGTTACGGCAGAACCTGGAGAGTTTTGCATCCTCTGACCCAAGAATAAATCAGATGGGTTGGATACTTCTTCTAACCCCGTTTCTCTCATTTCAAAAATCCCTACTTCTGAAACAGGGCCGAATCTGTTTTTTGTGGTACGCAATATCCGGTAAAGATGCTGAGAATCCCCCTCCAGGTATAAAACCGTGTCTACTATGTGCTCTAAAATTTTTGGTCCTGCCGCTACTCCTTCTTTAGTGACGTGACCAACTAAAACCATCGGAATGCCTAAATTTTTGGCTAAAGTAGTGAGGATGAGCGCGCAACCTCGGACTTGTGTCATAGAACCGGCTATGCCCGAAAATTCATCTGAATAGAGAGTTTGAACCGAATCAACAATTATTACTGCGGGTTTATCTTCAAGGTCAGATTCGATTGCTGTGACAATGTTTAAAACGTCAGTCTCCTGCAACATCTCAAGGTTTTCACCTTTGTACCCCATTCTTAAAACGCGCAACTTTATTTGGTCGATACTTTCCTCGCCGCAAACATACAAAACTTTGTTTTTAATATGTTTTGCAATTGAAGTTAAAATCGTGCTTTTCCCTATTCCCGGCTCCCCCGACAACAAAATTGTTTGCCCGGGAACAAAACCTCCGCCTAAAACGCGGTCGAATTCGGATATATTTGTCGAAAATCTTTTTGGAGGGTTTGAAATTACAGATGCTAAGTTGATTTTTTGAATGTTTGAGACAGATTTACTGTGTTTTGAACCAAAACTTCCGGAACCCAGTTTTTTGCTAATAATTACAGTTTCGTCTTCCTGAAAAGTGTTCCACTCTCCGCAGCTGGGACACTGACCAAGCCACCTTGCGGATTCAAACGCACAGTTTTTGCATACATAAAAGGTTCTCTGTTTATTTTGCATAGCTATATATTAGACCAATTAGATTAAATCTTAATGAGATTTACCACGTTTGGGCTGTACTCTTTTTTTCACAACTATCTCGCCTTTTTTCAAAAACGCGGTCATATCCAAGGGTCGTGATTTGTTTGAAAGCAAAAACTCAGCTAATTTGTCTAATAATTCTTTTTCGATAGTTCTTCTAAGCGCACGTGCGCCGTACTCCTTTGAATATCCGATTTTTAACAACTTTTCTTTGACTTCTGCAGAGACGGATAGTTCGATACTTTGGTATCTTAAATTTACGTAGATTTCTTTGATGATCAAGTCTAGTACTCGTTGTTGGTCATTTTGGTTCAGTTGTCGGAATACAATGATCTCGTCAAATCTATTTAGGAGCTCTGCCTTGAGTATTTTCTTTAGATTGAGCCTTAATCTTTTTTCAAGTTTATCATCTGTCCTATCCTCGTCGGAGAAGCCTATAGTGGCATTATGGATAATCTCCGTACCCAGATTAGAGGTGAGGATAATTACCGATTTGGAGAAGTCAAAAGTCGTTCCTCTTGCATCTGTAAGCTCACCTTCTTCGGTAATTTGTAACAAAATGTTTAAAACATCGGGATGTGCTTTCTCTATCTCATCAAATAGAACAACGCTGTGTGGCCTGCTCTCAATTTTTGTGGTAAGTTCCCCACCCTCACCAAAGCCAACGTATCCCGGAGGCGCTCCTACAAGCCTAGCTACATTGTGTTTTTCTGAAAAGTCGCTCATATCAAGCCTGATTAATGACTTTTCGCCAAAAAACTCATCTGCAAGCACTCGGGCCAATTCGGTTTTACCAACTCCAGTAGGACCGAGAAACAAAAAATTACCCAACGGACGCTTTTTGGACCTTAAACCAAGTTTTGATCTAATTAAGCTTTTCGCAACGGTGTCGATAGCATTGTTTTGCCCGATAATACGCTTTTTTATGCGCTCTGAAAGGGATGCCAATTTAGATAAACTTATGCTTTCAAGGTCAATCTTAAATTTGGAATCCTCGCTTATTGTGTCAAAAGCATCCTCAATATCTTTGGCGGTAAGTTTTAGGGTAACCGATTGAAATATTTTTTCTTCTTTTTGTGCAAGCTGTGACTCAACATTACGTAGGTCTAAACGTGATTTTAAAGCCTTATCATAGGCTCCCTTCTCCACGTTATCGTCCATATTGCTCAAAAGATCGAAGCTTTTATCCATTAATTTTCGATAACTCTCGGGAACTTTACTCTTTTTCAATATTAAAAATGTGCAGGCCTGATCAAGTAAATCAATCGCCTTTTGGGGAAATTTTGTATCGCCTGATATAAGTTTAGCTTTGTCGTATACAGTTCTTATGGCTTCAACCGGAATATCTACATTGTGAAACTCACCCAAATAAACTGCATTTGCCTCTAATATTTTTATGGTCTCTTTCTCGGTAGGCTCGTTAACCTCTACAATTGTAAAACCCTCTAATAAATGGTCGTTTTCGGCCGCGATTTTATCGTACAAACTTGTGTTCATGGTTGCTATTAAAGGAATTTCGGCAGATTCCATAGCAGCTTTAAACATAGAGTAAAATACTGGCATGGTCATACCGGCCGGAGACGAAACAAACACTCCCTGAAAGTTTTTGACACTCAAGACTATCCGCCCCATGCTTTTTATCTCATCGACAAGATTTGTGAGCCCAAATTCCAAGCCACCCCGGCTTAATAAATTTGTGATAAAAGCCATTAAATCAAACTCAATGACCTGATAACCTAAAAGAGACGGCGGAACTTCGAGTGAAATTATATTTTTAGTAAACAAATCAATTAAAGTTCGCTTGCCTACTCCCGGATCCCCCACAAGAAGCACATTTGACGTGGATTTAAGCAAAAGAGCCGAAACCATTTCCTCGTATTCCCGCTTGTAAATTATATTTCGATCAAGATTTTTGATTATTTTTTGATTTAAACTCTGCGTGAAAGTATCAAGCATCGGAGTCTTTTTCAATCTGTCGATATTTTTTAAGGTATTTGGAAATAAACTTAGTCTTATCAACTCAAGTTTTACTCTTGTTTGATCTGGAGAATCGATTAACTTGTACAGGGCCAGTAAAAGGTGCTCTGTGCCAACATAGGAATGTTCAAACTTAACTGCTTGGTAATATGCTTCTTTTACAAGATCATCGACTATTACTTGCCTGGTCTTTGAGCTATCCGGAACAGGCAATGTTTGGATAATCCTATTGCCCATTCCCCCGGTTTTAACAATGTTTTCGAGCACAACTGTAGAACTAACTTTTTTAGTTTTCGGCAGATTGGATATTACAATTTTTGCCCGTTCAGTTAAACGATCAAGAAGCATCTTTTTCCTCGCCGGTTCTCATACTTAGGGCTAATTTTTGATTTTCTCCGTCAACTTGGGTAACTATCGCTTCTACCTCTTCGCCTTCTTTTAAAGGTCTTACAGTTTCGGATACATGAATCAAACCGTCTAAGCCTTTTTCGATTGTTACAAAAGCCCCAAACGGAACAATTTTATTAACTTTACCTTTAATTTTTGCCCCAACAGGGTATTTTTCCTCAACAGTTTCCCAGGGATTTGGTGTTAATCTTTTTACACTAAGCGCCAATTTCTTGGTATCTTCGTCTACTCCTAAAACTAAAACTTTAATTGTTTCGCCTACTTTAAAATAGTGGGACGGGTGGCTGACTTTTTCCCATGCGATTTCGCTTATATGGACAAGTCCTTCAACACCTTCCAGATCGACAAATACACCAAAAGGCATAATACCTGTGACTATTCCTTCGATGGTATCGTTAACCTGAATATTTGAAAGTCTCATTTCTCTGGCTTCACTGCTGTATGAAGAAAGTGCATCTTTTTCAGATAAAACAAATCTGTTCTTTTCTTTATCAATTTCGATTACTTTTACCTTTAATGTTTTGCCTGAAAGAACTTTTAGAGACTCTTTGAGCTCTGTTTCGCTTCCTGTTGCTGATTTTGCCATATCGTTGGCAAAGTGAACTCTATCTAAATGAGAAAGTGGAATAAATCCTCTTAATCCTAAACAATCGCACAATAAACCGCCTTTGTTATATTCGATAACAACTGCTTCAATAACTGAACCGTCTTTAAATGCATCGTCAGCGTCGGTCCATTTTCTTTCTTTTTCTGCTCTTTTGAGTGATAAAACTATATAACCCTGATCGTTTTCAGCCTGAATAACTTTTGCTAAAACTTTATCGCCAGGTTTAAGGGATTTATGGGTATTGTCTGCGTCCATTAATTCTGCGCCCGAGATTATACCTTCGGATTTAGCCCCAACATCCACCAAAATCTCTCTGTGGCTAACACTTACTACTAAGCCTTCTATCATTTCGCCTGTTTTAAGCTCATTAATTGCTAACCCTTTGGATTGGAGAAGTTTCGACATTGCGTCGCTGTCGTTGCGAATTTTTCTTGCTTTTGACATTATTTGCCTTGCAGGTTTTATTGAAATATTTACATTAGAAAACCCCAATAAAATCAACAAAAGAAGGGCCTTCTACTTTTACTACTTAACTAACTAACTGACTTAGAACGTGCAAAACTGTGATTTTGGGCATTGCATCAAGTTTGCTAGGGGATTATATACGAGTTACTAGAGTTATACAAGATAAAAATTGGAGTTTGTGAGCAGAATACCGGCGACGACCTATCTTCCCAGACATACTGTCAAGTATTTTCGGCG
>CAZHAM010000035.1:0-5794 GCA_964530415.1 uncultured Candidatus Saccharibacteria bacterium
TTATTTTATTAAAGGGGTCCCAAACAAACGGGTAGTTTTTATTTGGAACAGTCACCGCGATTGTGCCTCCAGGTTTTAACACCCTGTATAGTTCGCTTGAGGCTTTGACGTCATCTGGTATATGCTCTAAAACCTCGGTACAAACTATCTTGTCAAAATAATTGTTCTCAAATCTTAAATTTGTTATATCCCCTATTTCAAAAGTGATTTTGTTGCTATCTTTTAACCAATTTTTTGCCATACCTAAAATGTTTTCGTCATAATCTACTGCAAAAACTTTACAGTCATATAATTGATCAAAAATCATTGAATAAAAGCCTTCTCCGCAACCCATATCTAAGATGAGATCACCCGGCTGAATGTCTAAATATTCGAGCATTTTAAGAATACGTCTCTTAAAATTTAGATCCCCGACTTTGCTGAGAATCTCGTCCAGCTTTTGCGATTTTTCAAGCGATAGATTAAGGTTGTACATAGGAATTAATTATAACGTCTGCGTTTGAAAACCCAAACATCTTCTGCGCGTAATCACGACATTTGGTTTGGAGCTCCTTTTTGTAACTTTCATTTGATATTTTGACTTTATATTCCTGAATAATTTTAGAAATTGATTCTGGTGTCGGATTATATGGAAGATAAAAAGCGACATCTTTATTTAAAAAAGTCGGCGGAGAACCTCTTTCGGTTACAATAAGCGGCGTTCCGCAGGAAATTGACTCGAGCAAAGTTGTCGAGAAACCCTCATCATACAGGTACGGGGAAATCATAAAATCACACATATTATATAAGCTCACTAACTTGTTCAATTCTTCGCGGTTGTCCTGAGATAAAATTCCATAAAACTTTACGTTGGTTAATCCGGAATATGTTTGCATTATTTGTTTTTCATCACTACCTCCACCTACAACATGGAAGATCACGTCAGTAAATAATTTTGCAGTTTCTAAAAAGACGTAAATTCCTTTTTTCTCAATCAACCTGCCTACAAATAAAACGTTGATGGAATTGTTACTTGGGGCTTCAGTTTCGATTATCTTAAAAGTATCCGTGTCAATCCAGTTTGGATGTACCTTTACTTTTTCCGGCGACACACCGATGTTTATAATCTCGGTCTTTGAGACTTCGGACACAGCTAAGATTACATCAAATCCGTTTAATATTGATTTAACCAAGTAACTAAGCAGAGGACGTTCGGAAAAACAATATACTGCATGTGTGCTAACAACAGATCTCACAGGATGAATTATCGTAAGCACTCGGGTAATCGCTGCTCCAATTAATCCGTGGGCATGAATACAACTAATTTTCTTGTAATTTTTCAAATAATAGAAAAAACTTAAGTAAAATAAGCCGGGGAATAAATACAAAAACTGTAGGACAAAATATTTTTCCAACTTATTAAACAAATCATACCCAGGCCAATTAATTCTATGAAATTCATAATTCTCGTATTTTTCAAATTTATCACCTTTAATATTTCTTGTTAGGGGCTGATACGTTAAAACGATCGGATACAGATTTTTTTTGACACAATAAGCAACCAGCTTGTCTATATGCGATTCCACACCGCCAAGATTTGGTCTAGCAAACGGACTAATTATTAATATATTTGCCTTGCCGTTTGAAGTATCCATTATAGTCGGGTCTTTATAACTTCCGTAATCATATGCATAATAATTGAGTGGGCATCTTCTATCACTCCATAAGATTCGATATTTACAATAATGTAATCGTCTAACATATCCTTCGCAATTCCGCCTTCAAACCCCAATAGTCCGTAAGTAAAAATTTCTAACTCTTTTGCAGCATGAATTGCTTCGATAATATTTTCTGAATTACCGCTTCCACTAATTAAAATCAATAAATCTCCATTTTTCCCATAACTTTTTAGCTGTTCCGAAAAAATAACCTTGTAATCAACGTCGTTTGACCACGCTGTTATTGACGGGATACTGTCAACTAAACTCATTACTTTTATCCTTTTGAACTCGACGTCTGTAGGATTTTTCCCTAAAACAGTTTTCTGTAAATCGCATACGAAATGTGAAGCAGTAGCAGCACTCCCACCGTTTCCCGCTACAAACACGGTGCCGTCGCTATCCCTTGTTTGAAGTATTTTATCTACCAGTTCATTGATTTTTTCGTCATCTAAACTATTAATTGAATTGATGAGATTTTTTTTATAATTGTCTAAAATTTCCATATTTATGTATATTCTACATTAGTGCTTTATTGTTTCCATTCAGACCTATCGGCTTCTGAAGTTACAAATCTGCTCGAAATAAATCCTAATCCATATTCAAATAAAGTTATTTCGCACGCTAAAACATGAAAGAACCATGCAACATCAGGTTTTTTCATATACCCTTTAACAGAATGAAAAATTAAAGGAACTATCGTGACACAACTGAGTACAAATTTTAGTAAACCCGCTGTGTTACTTTTGGTCTCCCAAACGTAAGTACGGTCTCCTTTAGTTTTGTGAAATAAAAAATCTTTAACCCTTCTCCTCTGCTTCCTCGCAAACTTCCCGATATCGCTTTCACAAAAAGTGTGAATGATTCCGTTTTTAACTTTTATAAACTTTACGCTTTGGTTTTTTTGAATATACGTTGAAAGAATATCTATATCAAATAAATAATCTGATTGTGTGTTTTGTTTTAAGAAACTTGTTCTAAACACAGTTCCGTTTGCTCCGATTGTAGGAAGCCCGGCTTTACCAAACTCTACTACTAAATAATCTCCTTTATCTTCTTCTTTGTGGTCAATCTCCGTCCATTTGCCCGAAATTAAATTTAACCTATCGTAATTTCCCAAAAAGTGACACAGTGGATCGTTCATGCCGATCAAAGCGCAATATCTGGTTATAAAACCGTCTTCTTTACGCCAGGTGTATTGCCAAGGCTCTGAGCCTACAACATCGGTGTGGTGTAATAAAGGTTGAATCATCTGGCTCATCCATTCAGAATCGGGAAGAATATTGTCAGAATCAATTAAGGCACAAAACTCACCGGTAGCGTGGTCTAATGCAGCTTTTTTTCCAGCCTCGCCTGTTTTAAGAGGATTTTCAACGACTTTGCAGTTATATTTATTGGCAATTTCAATAGTAGCGTCGGACGAGCCGCCGTCAGCAACAATGATTTCGATCTTTTCCTGGGGATAATTTTGCGATCTAATAGATTTTAAACAATCTTCGAGAACACTCCCAGCGTTTAAGGTTGGGATCAAAACAGAGATATTAGGTTCCATCTCTCTATTTTACTACATTACTCAATTCTACTTCAGCTTCAGCGTCAGCTTTCGCGCTTTCTAATATTTTTTCTTCAGCGATCTTATCTTCTTTTTTAGGAAGTACATGTGTAAATAAACTTTTTACAGCATTTCCCCAGAATTCAAATGAAAACCAGTTTACTTTTGTTTGATTTTTGTCGAAATCTAATAAGTGGCCGATTAATTTCCAGGCTGAATAAAATAAGAATTTAACGTCGTCAAAATTTCGGACGCTCAAAACTTTGCGAATCATATATTGTGGCGTAAAAAACGAGGAATACAGCTCTTGAGTTAACTCCAACAGTCTTTCTTCTGAAAAAGGAACTTTCATAACCGGTCTTCTCATATCAAATTTTTCGTAATCATCAGGAGCGACCGAAAGCCAATCGTTTTCGATACATTGTTTGTACAAAGGAGTCCCCGGATAAGGAATTACAATAGTAGCCTGCATTGTGTCCACATACCCCTTTTGAAAGCATCTTTTAGCAATCGCTATGGTGTTTTTAGCCATTTCTTCGGTTTCCCAGGGGTAACCGAGCATTATGGTTAAATGGGGTTCTAAACCGCCTTTTTTGGCCATTCTGACGCCGTCTTCGATCTGGTGTACTTTTAGTCCTTTGTCTAGTTTATCCAGAGTTTCCTGGTTGCCAGATTCCATGCCGTATAAAATGAACCTAAAGTTGGCTTTGCCCATTAAATCGTAATATTCCTGTGTTAATGCGTTTAAGCGCATATTGCACCCCATAACCACTTTTTTGTTGTAACCTGATTCAATTAGCAAATTGCAAAACTTTTTTAAAGGCGGGCCAACAAATAATGTTCCGGCATCATCAAATATTTCGCGAACTCCGTAATTATCGACAACGTGTTTTACTTCGGCAAATAATCTTTCGGGGCTGAATCTTCGGTAAGTTCCCATTGGATTTATCGTATGATCCCAAACACAAAATGTGCATCTGTTCCACCAGCAGTCTTTGCCTGAATACATGTATGTGGCTGGCGTATATTTATAGTTGCCGTTTGCAAAGGCGTAAAGTTTCCATTTAGTTAAATCGCGGTCGACAAAAGGGAGTTCGTCTAAATTGTGGTTTTGTTTTAACGGCCCCGAAACCCAATATGCGTCCTCTTCTCCGGTTAAATCGGATTTTTCATATTTTACCCATTGTTCACTTAATTTAATTCTCGCGTCACCGTTTCTGCCCCAAATACCGCCGACCAATTCGTCGCCTTTTGATAAGGAATTAGCTAAATCGGTAAGCATAAAATCATAGTCGCCACCGGTTATAACGTAATCTACCTTCGAGTTATCCATTGTTTCTTTTGGTCTAAATGTGACTTGGTCGCCTACCCAAGCTAACTTCATTTCCGGGAACTTTTCTTTTAGATCATTTATGATAACCCAGTGCTGTTTTACAACGGGAGATTTGGTCTCCACCATTAAAAGATCAGGCTTTTCGGCTCTGAGTTTGTCGAGCCACTGATCGTATGTCCATTCTTCAGCTATTCCGTCCAACCACACTACGTCATACCCCTTTGATTGAGCCTGTGAGGCAGCGTAAGCCGGTACCATAGGGTAAATGTACGTTTTAGCGTTAAAGTACTGAAATTGCCTATTTTGAGACAACAAGGGGACTCCTTTGTCGGTTTGTATTGGTGGATAGCCAACTGCTATTTTAAATTGTTCAGACATACGTCAATATATAGACTATTATAAATATGTACTACGGTCAAGAATCGCTTAATTAAAAACACTTTTAACTATATCAAATAACTGAGGTTTGTTTTTGTATAGATCCTCAAAATAATATATGCAGACTCCTTTTGACACGCCCGAAGTAGCATAGTTTAATACCTCTTTAAAATCCTCGGGCTCTGATTGAACTATGGGCAAAAAATTTAAGCCTGCCTCCCAGCAGTAATCGGCCATATCTTTAACCCAACTTGCATCTTTACCCAACGGTTTGTGGTAAAGCATCGGGGTAAAAGTTTTAACATACTGAGACATCTTGTCAAAATCCTGCGCAACAATTCTTTTTATCCCCGCTCCATAATCTTTATCCATCCAGGGAACTATGAATGCGCCAAGTTCGGAATTTATTGTTGAGGCCTCTTTGATAAAAGACACAATTTGATCTGATTTAAATTCCAACCATTCGAAATAGTAACTTCCGTCAATAAGTAAATATAATTCTTCAAAATTTTTGTACACAAGTTTTTCTCCGATATGTTCTTCAAATTTTGCTAGACATCTTTCGCAGTAACAGGTGTCTAAAAGTTTTGGTTCAACAGTATCCCACTTTGTTGCGTATCTAATAAAATTTAACCAGATTCCGTCAACGCCAAGATTAGTAAATTCTTTAATTTTATTAAGCACTTCTTCGCGAACTTTTTCGTGTGTGGGACATAAATAGAAATTCTCGGAAATGTCATTTTTTTCACCATCTGCGTTAACGGGGATTGCGTCGGGATATCTATCAATTTGCTCTTTGCCATAAAAAACAGGTACTTCGGCAAATACTTTTAA
>CAZHAM010000036.1:0-5634 GCA_964530415.1 uncultured Candidatus Saccharibacteria bacterium
TCACAATGCGGGGGAGCGTCTTCTTCACTCGGGCCTCACTATTGTTCTCTCGATTACACAATTTACTTGGATGAGACCTTCTTTGATACTTTGACCGAAAAATTTGGCGCACAAGGCGGGGATGTTGCTCAAGCTTATATAATTGCTCACGAGGTTGGCCACCATGTTCAAAATCAACTAGGTATTATCGATCAAGTTTTGTCCCAATCTTCAAGAAACTCTGATATTGCAAATGACTTAAGTATTAAAATGGAACTCCAGGCCGATTGCTATGCCGGATTATGGTCAAATTACATTAATAACTTAGATGTACTTTCCCCGGGTGAAATCTCAGAAGCAATGGATGCTGCTGCCTCGGTAGGGGATGATAGAGTTCAAGAGAAGGCGGAGGGTAGAGTTACTCCCGAAAACTGGACACACGGATCGTCAGAACAAAGAGTAGGTTGGTTCACAACAGGATACAACTCTAACGATATGGGTGCGTGCGATACTTTTAAATAAATCCGTGAAAAACTTTTGGCAATCGCTATCTAAACCAATATCAATTCTCGCTCCTATGGAAGACGTTACAGATGTTGTCTTTAGGGAAATCATTTCAAATTTAGCTAAACCTGATGTTTTCTTTACCGAGTTTACCAGTATTGATGCACTTTTCTCGAAAGGAAGAGAAACAGCCGAAAAAAGACTGCGGTACAACGAAAACCAAAGACCCGTGGTTGCACAAATATGGGGAATCGATCCCGAAAAGTTTAGAGCTGCAGCCGAATTCATCGCGCAACTTGGTTTTGACGGAATTGACATAAATATGGGGTGTCCGGACAAATCGGTATTAAAAAGGGGAGCCGGTGCCGCGCTTATTAACAACAATGAATTAACCGAAAAAATTATTAAATCAGTGAAGTTAGGCGCACCAAATCTTCCGTTAAGTATAAAAACCAGATTGGCCCCGGATCAACTTTTAACAAACAGTTGGTTTTCATTTTTACTTTCAATGGAAATCGACGCACTCACAATTCACGCACGAACCGCCAAAGAACTGTCAAAATTTAACGCTAATTGGCAAGAAATTGGCAATGCGGTAAAACTCAAAAATAAACTTAATCCAGAAATAATTTTAATCGGTAACGGGGACGTAGAAAGCTATTGCGAAATACTGGAAAAACATAAAACTTACGGGGTGGATGGCGTGATGGTAGGTAGGGGAATATTTAAAAATCCCTGGTTATTCGAAAAAGGGACAAGCATCAAAGAACACACAAAAAAAGAGTACATTGAACTTTTAAACACCCATACAAAACTTTTTAGTGAAACCTGGGGCAAAGACAAAAACTTTGAAACAATGAAAAAGTTTTTTAAGATTTATGTTAAAGGATTTAAAGGCGCTAACGAACTTAGACAAAAGCTTATGGAAACAAAGAGTTACGACCAAGTATTTGACTTAATAAATAAACTACTATAACTTGTCTTTAATTTTTTCGCTAATTAAATACCAGCTTTGGGTGGTATTTTCCAAAAATCTATAATGAAATATATATGCCGTAAATAACGCGAGTAAGGGAACATCAAGCAAAAGCAGATATTCAAGTTCGGTAACCAGTGTGGTCAAAACACACAAGATCATCCCGATTCCAACAAAAATTGTCACTAATAAGTGAATCAGGCGTTCGTGCTGAATCAGGCTGATCATATATTTGTGGTTATCGTATACAGAAAGCCAGTCAGTGTAACCGGTGCTCTCGTCTAGTTCCTCACGGATTTTTTTATCGTATTCTTTAAACATCTCTGCATAAAGTCTACCAAAATTTATTACGAGGGTGAATAAAGAGACTATTGACAGATGATTAGAAATTAGGTAAAGTGACCAAAGTCTCATTAATTTATTAATGAGTCTAGAGAAAACCCCGCAAGGGGTTTTTTCGTTTCTGCTAATCTACTTCTTATAAATTCTCTTTAAAGAAATCTACAGTTCTTTGAATTGCCTGCTCGAAATAAGGCGAGTTTATGTTGTGACCCCCGCCTGAGTACTCGTACAAAGTAATATCTTTGTCTTGAAGTTCGGCTTCAGTAACTAGGTCACGTGAATAACCAACATTTACTACATCGTCATTCACCGAGTGGTGTAGTTGAATGGGTGAGTTTAAATAATTTAAGTTTTGAGTTAAAGAAATACTTTTCCAAAAATCTGAACTAAAGTCTACAGACTCAGGATCTTCTCTCATTTTTCTGATTTCGGGAGAATTTTCACGCAAACCCTCAAGCCTCGGGTCATCCGGCTGGGGCGTCCTCTGCGCGCTATAACTGTTGTCATTTAACCGATATTCCCCAAAATCTTTGTAGCTGTATACTGCGCCTGCCCAAATTACTCCGGCTTTTATTTCATCTGATGCAAGCATTGCTCTTAAGACTAAATTTCCCGCCATACTATGACCCCACATCCCTATTCTTTTAGGATTGACGTCACTTCTGGTTTGCAGTGCTTTAAGTGCATATAACGCATCGATTGTATATCCTGGTGAAAAATAAGATCCTGTTGGTATTCCCTCAGATTCTCCGTGTCCGCGTAAATCTATTTTAAATACCACAAATCCGTTTCTTGCCAGAGTATCCACATATGCCAAATATTTTTCGGTAGTCCTGTATTGACTGGGAGGTATATACCCATGGTTAAACACAATCGCGCTAAAACCGCCTTCAGGGGGTTCTGCATCTGGAATGGTGAGCAAACCGTAGATCTTGTTTCCATCACTTGTGTAACTTGCAATGAATCTGGAGTAATTACTTCCCCTACTTAAAGTGCTCTCTATAGTTAAATCTGTATTTTGAAAAACTTTTGATCTGAGGCTGTTGATGGAAATAGGTGATACGTACACCTCATCTTGAATCCCGCCGGCATCGGTAGTTGGGTCGAACTTGTTGGAAATATCCAATTTATCAGGCATCTGAGGCACATTTTCAGGCTTAGAGACATAAAACCCAAAAAAAGTTAAAATACTTATTGAAAGAATAATTAAAAGGAACTTCATAGGCAGAGGTATATTCTATATGAAAAAATTTATAAAACTACTCATTACCTTAATACTAATTATCGCTGTTTTTTATAAGAAAGATCAAATTTTTTCAGTTGTCGAAAGGTGGAACGAATATTCATTTTGCGATAGACCGATTACTTACACAATTACAAGAGTGGACCCGGAGTTCGAGATAACGAAAGTTGAGTTTGAACTCGCAGTCAAAAAAGCTTCAGACATATGGAATAAAGCGTTAGAAAAAGAGTTGTTAATTCCTGGGGATAATGGGTATTTAAAAATAAATTTAGTGTACGATGGGAGACAAAAAGTTGTCGGGAACATTAATGACCTAAATGATACAGTCGAGGTAAGTAAAGATAAACTTGAGGATACATCCAAGATTTATGATGGTAAAAGAGCTGATCTAGAAAATAAGATTAAAGAATTAAATAAAGAAATTGAATATTGGAATAATAGAGGCGGTGCCGATGAAAGTAAGTACCGTGAATTACAAAACGAGCAGGCAGAACTCAAAGACGAGATAAACGAGCTCAACCAACTTGGTGAGTCACTTAATAAAAATGTAGATACTTTAAACAATGAGATTCACGAACTAAACTCAAAGATTGAGAATTTTAACTCTATTATTAAAGTTTATCCTGAGATGGGTACATTTACTTCGGGGGTGAACAAAATTGATATTTATTTTTACAAAAACGAAAAGCAACTTATTCATGTTTTAACACACGAGATAGGACACGCGATAGGGCTCGGCCATGTAGAAAATAGGGATGCGTTGATGAACCCGGTTTCTTCAGAAAGTGTTCTTTTAACGGATGCCGACATTTTGGAGCTAAACAATTTTTGCGAAAACAAAAGCAGAATAGATTTGATGAAGAATGATCTTTCAAATTACATATACACATTGGCCTCCAAGCTATCAGAGTATTCTCAGGATTTTAAATTAAATTAAACAAAGTTATTTAATTTAAGGGAAAAAATATGAAAAATTTAAAAATTTTAACAGTAGCCGCATCAGTGTCAGCATTTGTTCTTGTAGGAACATTGTCTGCCCAAAATACATATGCGTTTGACTTTGAGAGCATTCGCCCCTCATCGTTGATTCAAAGGATTATGGAGAAATTTAATCTTAACCAGGACGAAGTCGGAGAGGTAATAACTCAATATAGAAAAGAGAATCAAGCAGAAAGACGTCTGCAGATTGAAAACAGGTTAAACCAATACGTTAGCGAAGGTAAAATTACCGAGGAACAGAAAAACCTAATTATTGAGAAACAAAAAGAATGGCAAGCTCTAGACCCCGAAGATAAAAGGGACAATAGAGAAGAGCATAGAACAGAAATGCAGGAATGGGCAAAAGCAAACGGAATCTCTGAAGAATTTGTTTTCGGTGGAGGACCTAAATCCGGCATGAATAATGGCGGGGGATACAACGGAAGAGCTAGAGACGGAAGTCGCGGATCTGGATTAGGTAATAAATAATTAACTTGCATTAGGGCATAAGACAGGGGCTTTTTAACAAAGCCCCTGTTTTTTTTACAAGCAGATTTATACGAGGTATTGCGTATAACCGAAAAAATATGCGAAAATATATGCATGCCCTTCTATAAAATTAAATCTAGAGGTTTTACGCATTTATTATTACTTATATCTCTGGGTTTATTGTTTGGCGCAGGAACGGGATTTTTTGGTTTTAAAAATTTATTATCCCACCGTCCGCAAAATAATAGCCCTACACAGGATGTCTTACAGGCATCTACTTCGAGGAGACCGATAGTGGTCGACCACAACTCTGTGGCATTATTCGATTCGATTCCCCAACAGTATATTGACGCGGCAAGGAACTTGGATATGTTGTTTATCGACAGATCTGTCGGAGGAAACATCAGCGACGGGCTTAGCTGTTTAGCATACCCAAATGCGGCATCGGCACCGAGCCACTGCAGAAGACCTGACATTCAAACTTCTGAATTGATTGCAAATACAATGTATAGCAGGTCTAATTGGGATTACCTATATTGGGACTCGACCGGTAATTGTAGTGAGTGGTACGATAAAGTTAGATGTTTCTTGGATATGACTCGTCCCGTAATCAATAATTACGATGTTATGTCATATCAATTTAGTTATTTGGAGGTTGCTTCTACTTCAAGTATCGCCAACACCGCATCGGGATTTTTTGGGGATAACAGATACGATGTGAGAGATATTGAGGCGTGGGAAGCTCAAAATCCTTCTAAAGCATTTATTTATTGGACAACTAGTTTAGCGAGAGGAACGGGGACACAAGTTTCTACTAATTTTAACCAACAGATGAGAAATTATGCTATTTCAAACAATAAGGTTTTGTTTGACGTAGCGGATATCCTTTCTCACGACCAAAACGGAAACCCTTGCTACGACAATAGAGATGGGGTTTCTTATACTAACGGTAACAACAGTGAGAACTACCCTGATGATGGATCCAACTATCCGGCAATATGCCAATCTTATACTACTGAGACTGATGGTGGACATTTAGGAAGCGTTTCTGCAGGTAAAATAAGAACTGCCAAAGCATTTTGGGTACTGATGGCCCAGATTGCAGGTTGGGATCCTGGAACAG
>CAZHAM010000037.1:0-5558 GCA_964530415.1 uncultured Candidatus Saccharibacteria bacterium
CTCAGGCAGGTAACGAGCTGTCGCTTTTGATGAACACCATTCCGTCAGAAGACGGGTACCAGGCAACTTTAACTTCGGAAATGGCAGCTATTCATGAGAGGCTTGTTTCAACTCAGAAGTCCGCAATCACAACCGTTGAAGCAATATATCTTCCAGCTGACGATATACTGGATCAGGGAGTGCAGTCAATTTTTGATTACTTACAATCGAGCGTTGTTTTATCCAGAGACATTTACCAAGAAGGAAGGCTTCCGGCTGTTGATATATTATCTTCGGGTTCAAGCGCACTAAATCCTGAAATAGTTTCTCCACTACATTACGAGATATCAGTAAAATCCAGGGCGTTGCTAAAGAGTGCCCAATCATTAGAAAGAATTGTAAATTTGGTCGGCGAAGCCGAGCTTTCAGAAGAGGACAAAACTCAGTATAAGAGGTCAATTAAACTCAAAAATTATATGACCCAAAATTTTTATTCCACCGAGGAGCAAACCGGTAAACCAGGCGTTTATGTGCCAACAAACCAAACGGTTGAGGATGTTAAAGATATAATCGGTGGTGTTTATGATCAGCTTACTGAGGATAAGTTTGCAAACATTGGTAGCGCAAGTGAGATTAAAAAATAATATGACTAAGTATGAATGAAAATGAAGCATTGCAAGTATACATTAGGAGCAGAAAGAAAGACTATTACAAAGGTCCTGCTTATTCTATAACATCCAAAAATGATAAAGGGGTGTTTGATATTTTGCCATATCACGCAAATTTTATAACTTTGATTAAAGAGACCATAGTTATTGATCAGGACAAAAAATCTCAACAAAAGATTGAAATAAAATCCGGAGTTTTAAGTGTCGCAAGTAATAGGGTAGACGTGTACTTAGATTTATAAGTGGTTTATAAGTCGGAAATATCAACAGCAAATGAGGGCCCCATGCTCGATTTCACAAATGCGTTTTTAATGAGAGTTTCTTTGAGTTTTGACGGCTTGTTTTGCTTAAGATTACTCATAATCTCGTTATAATTTTCGACTAAAGCGTTATCTTCAAAGCTGGTCTTTCCCAAAATAGTGTGAATTACAGCAGCATCTTTTTCATTTTTTACCTCAACCTTACCCTTTTTAATGAGTGCTACAGCCTTCTCCACGTCATCGGTGACGGTACCTGTCTTTGGGTTTGGCATTACTCCTGCCGGTCCCAATACTTTAGCTGCCTTAGCCAATTTAGGCATAAATTTTGATTCAGAAACAATAACGTCGAAGTCAATTTTAGGTCTAAGGACTCCACTTGCGAGTTTATCAATATCCGCTTCGGACAGCTCAATATCGGCATTTGGGACTTTGTTTGATGCCAAAACAGCTACTTTTTTAGTTTTGCCTGTTCCGTTTGGAAGGTTAATTGAGAATCTAATGTTTTGCTCTTGTTTTTTGGGATCAGTGTTAATGGCCACGTGCAGTTCTACGGTCGAATTAAATTTTTCCTTTGAATAAGCCTTTACCTTTTTAATTGCCTCTTCGATTTTATAAATTTTTGTGTCCTGTTTAGTTCTTGCAACTGACATATTGAATAATTTTAATTTTCTACCTCTATACCCATCGATCTTGCAGTTCCTGATATTACTTTGACGGCGTTTGCGAGCTCCTTGGTGTTTAAATCGGGCATTTTAGTTTTAGCAATTTCTTCGATCTGCGACTTGGATAGTTTACCCTTTTTATCTTTGTTTGGCACAGAAGAGCCTTTGTCTATTTTGAGCGCTTTCTTAATTAGATGAGTTGTAACAGGCGTCTTTGTAATAAAAGTAAATGATCTATCTTCAAAAACAGTCATAACTACCGGAATAACATCGTCCCCCATAGCTTGTGTTTTTGCGTTAAATTCCTTGCAGAATTCCATAATTGCAACACCGTGCTGACCCAGTGCAGGTCCGATTGGAGGTGCCGGCGTAGCTTTACCAGCCACAATAGCCAGTTTGACGTATGCTTTTATTTTTTTCTTACCTTTAGTTGGTGCTGCCATAATAATTCCTCGATATAAGCTTTGTTAGGATACTATATTCTATTAACCTGTGCAAAGTCTAATTCTACAGGTGTTTCCCTACCAAAAACTGAAACTAATACTTTTACTTTTCCTTGCTCATCGTTAACCTCGTCAACCTTGCCTAAAAAGTCTCTAAAAGGACCTTCGTTGATTTTAATCGAATCTCCAACCTTAAACTTAGCTTCGAATTTAGGAGCCTCGATCTTTGTAAATCTCATCAATTCTTTTACTTCTGAGTTGCTCAGCGGAGTAGGGGTTGATCCCATACCAACAAAACCTGTTACACCTGGTGTGGATCTAACAACATACCAAGTATCGTCGTCCATCAACATTTGAGCCATTAAATATCCGGGGTAAAGCTTTTCTTCAACAGATCTCTTTCTACCTTCTGTGACAACAATTTTTTGTTGCTGAGGCACGTATAATTTAAAAATTCTATCTGTGTATCCTCCGGCTTCTGCTCTTTGCTTAAGTGTTACTGAAACTTTATTTTCGTGGCCGGAATATGTATGAACAACGTACCATCTTGCATCAGGATGAACATTTGAGTTGATTACGATTACACCTTCCTCGTCATTTTTAGCACTGTCTTTTGAATCGTCGTCTGTCGTTTCGGTCACCGAATCGTCCTCAGTTGCTTCCTGCACTGTATCTTCTGTGTCTGTGTCGGTTTCTGCTTCGGATGCGGAGTCAGAGGCGGAGTCAGAAGTATCATCGGAAGTACTGCCCACATCTGTGTCTGAGCTTCCTGATACAGCTTTAGTGGCCTCTTCGTCAGGATCCACGTTAGTATTTGTTAAATTTTGGTCTAATTTGTCTTTCATAGCTTTTAATTAATAAGTAAAGATAACAATTCTGTGAATACATAGTCAAATAGAGAAATAAACAACCCCACACCTATGCTGACCCCGATAACATAAGCCGTAAGCCTCATTGTTTCCTGCCTATTTGGCCATTGCACTCTTTTAATTTCGTCAATGGAGTCTTTTACGTAGTTGATTACTTTATCCACGAAGGGGATTTTAACATGTTTTTATGGCCAAATAAAGAGAGAATCCGCAAGACTTATGTTTAAAGCCGATGTATAATTGTGCGTATGTTTGGACTGTTTCAACTATTATCTGAAAACCCGCTAGTTTTTGTACTAGTAGTTCTGGCGCTTGTTTTATCGATTACTATTCACGAGTTTGCACACGCTTATGTTGCAACAAAACTGGGGGATAACACTGCCAAAGATTTGGGACGGGTAAGCTTAAATCCTCTAGCACATTTAGATCCGATTGGTACTTTAATGCTCGTATTTGTAGGGTTTGGATGGGGAAAACCGGTTCCTTTTAATCCGTACGCCTTAAAAAATCCAAAAGTTGACAGCGCGTTAATATCCGTGGCAGGTCCGATTTCTAATTTTATACTAGCGATTATACTTGCAGTAATAGCAAAATTCGTTAATCCTGACGGCATATTCTTCGCTTTTATATATTTGACGATTTTTTACAATTTAATTCTCGGAATCTTTAATTTGATTCCTTTGCATCCGTTAGATGGTTTCAAAGTAGTGTACGGAATTTTACCTCAGAATCTCGCGTGGCAATGGCAGCAAACCGAGCAGTACGGTATTTACGTATTAATGTTGTTAGTACTCACCAGGTCTACAGGTGCATTTATAACACCCCTGATAAACTTTGGTATGAGCATTTTAGGTTTAAGCTAGTACATTTTTTCCTTATACTAAAGCATTATTTTTGTGCCGGTTATTTGCTGTTATTCAAATGAAATCCTGTTGCTTCGAAATTGACTGCAGTTAAGTTTTTGATTAATATGATATTAAGATATCATCCGATATCAGGAGCCAAGAGGCTCGCCTGGTGTGCGCGTTAAGATCGGGATAAACTGTCAATTTCTCAGCACCGTTGCTGTTGGGATTGTAGATTGCACTTTCGTAAGGACTTGCATCGTATCCCATTTATAAATAAACGGGTAGACGGTCCGTTCATACGACACATCGGGGCGATTTTATTTTTTAATAACTCCAAAACCTCACCTTTAAGTGGGGTTTTCCTTTTTAATTTAACCGTTTTAAATTATACTTAGGCACATGAATTTCTATGACCCCAAAAATCAAGTCGAAAAATTGGAGAATGAAATTAGTAATTTTTTAAGCTTAAATAAGTCGGTGGGGGAGTTGGCGATTGTTATGGTTGGGAAAAACGAGGCATCACAAAAATTCACATTACTAAAGCAGAAACTATGTTTAAAATTAGGTATTACAGCAGTCATTTATTATATAGAGGAAGCACTTGAGGATGAGAAAATTGCCTCACAAATAAATGAAATTTTTGAAAAACCTGAGACTGCCGGGGGAATAATCCAGCTACCGTTACCGCGTCCGAGTTTAAAAAGTATTCTAAACCTAATTCCATTTAATAAGGACATAGATCTACTTTCGAGTAAAAGCTTAGATCAGTTTTATTCCGGAAATTTTACAAAACTCTCTCCCGTGGTACGTGCAACTCAGGACTTTATGTTACAAAATAGGATAAACTATGAAAACCAAAGAATCACATTAATTGGCAGAGGTGATCTAGTTGGACGTCCGTTGGAGTGGTTTTTTACTAGCAAAGGAGCTAAAACAAAGGTTGTTGACGACTACAAAACAGGTCAAAAATTAGAATGTGGTATATTAGTTTTAAGCGCAGGGGTCCCCAATCTTGTGAGCGGAGAAGATATTTCTACTAACGCTTTTGTAATTGATTTTGGTTCCACTGTCGTTGAAAACAAAACGATAGGAGATTTAAATTTAAATAGTCAATTAGAACATTTGGGCTGTGTTTCTCCGTCTCCCGGAGGAATGGGCCCTTTAGTTGTAAGATATCTCCTTAAAAACTTTTTGGGTTTGTAGAATCAGGTAAAGTATCCTTTCACGTTTTTATTTTTATTCCGTGCGTTTAAAATCTATCACTTTAATATGTGCATTGACAGAGATTGCTCTTATAAGTTGTCAATCACTGCATGAGTGTGATAGTTTTAATCCAATCGCGTCCACGTGTTGATGAGGTCAAAGCTCGCAAAGGTACGAAAGAGAAGAACGATACTTGAGTATATTGAAAAATATCCTATAGTAGGTTATACTTTCATAACTATTTAGCAAAAAACGATTCCAATATAGAGGAGGCAGTCATGACATGCATTGTTGCGCTGAAAGATCCGGGGACACGTACTGTGTTTCTCGGGGGAGATTCCCGTCGAAGTATGGACGGAGGTTTGTCTATCCAACTACCTGTTGAGGCCTGCAAAGTTTATCGTTTCGGCGGAGGTTTTGTGATTGGTCACACAGGTGCTGGGAAAATTCGGAACCTTACCTCACGATTAGAAGTAAAATTTGCACCGTCCGGACCTACGAAAGAATTTAATTTGGAGCAAGTTTTGCTTGAGGTGCTAATTCCTGGATACAAGTCACTAGCCAAGAAAGGCGGATATCTGCAAGAAAAAGATGGTATTGCAAGTATCGGAGGTCAGATCTTGATC
>CAZHAM010000038.1:0-5439 GCA_964530415.1 uncultured Candidatus Saccharibacteria bacterium
ATAGCCGCAAAAAATAAAAGTTCAGCGATATAAAATAAATGAATTGATTTTACAAAATTAACAGCAGTGAAACCAAAACCAGCCACAATACCTATGGTGCTCACTAACTTATAAACAAATTCCAAAATGTTATTGTACATTTCCAATTGTTTATCCCCATAGGAAGTCATAATTTCCTGCTCCATTTGTAAACAATCGGAAACAACTGTTTTGTGAAACTCATTCCATTCCTCTTTGGTATTTAATTTAACATTATTCATTGATTCCATTTGATCACTTATAGTACTTTTTTTATTAATGAGCAAACTAATATAGGCACACTCACCATCATTACAAACTAGCGGGTCACTTTTGTGAGTGTGTTGAAATCCTCATATCAGCAACAAAGAAATGGAATCCGTACAACATGCAAAGATTTTAAAAATAAAATTTTTTATACAAATTGGATGTATTGTCAGACTAAAATAAACTGGTAGCTAGTAAATATCCCTACTTAGTTTCCCCTAATTTTCAGATATATATGTATGACAATTATAATTATTATGAGTATTACAGCCTTTTTTATGTCTTCCGGTCTTCCTAAAAACTTTTTTAGTTTTTCCATTGTCTAATTATACATCAACTACAAAACCCGACATGTTTGGAATTTTTCTATCCTCAATGGTGAAATAGCGTCAATACAACACAAAAAAACCATTTGATATGATAGCAAAACTACTTAAAAACGCTGATTTTAGAAATTGGTGGACCGTGCCGGAATCGAACCGGCGACCTCTGCAATGCGAATGCAGCGCTCTAGCCATCTGAGCTAACGGCCCATAACCTACTGATAATATAGTTAATTCTTGATCATTTCAAATGCCATTGACTCTACTGGCGCGTACTCATCAGTTAAAACAATTCCCTCGTTTGAAATCGATTTTAAATAATTGCCATCGATTTTGTCTTTAAAAACGGCAGAGTCGGTTAAATTCTCGCGATCAATATTTTGCTCATTAGAAACAATTAGAACAACATTTTGGACTGTTTCCGGCGATTGAAAGTTTGTCGCATAAACATCAATAAATTTAAATTTCTGACCGTATGTTTTGTATACCGACTTAAAAAGTAATGATTTATCACCTTTTACCGCGGATATAACATTTAAAACCACTATCCCGTCTTTTTCAACCATATTTGAGATTCCCGTAACAAATTCTTGAGATACTAAATGAAACGGAACGGCATATAAAGTATTGAATGCGTCTAAAAAGATTACATCGTATTTATTTTTTGACTTATTTACAAAAGTTCTTCCGTCTTCGTGATATATAGCTAATCTAGGATTTGTTCTGTCTAAAAAAAAGTATTTTTCAGCAAGATCTGTTTGTCCGGAATCTATTTCTACAACATCCATTGAGGTTTCGGGATGTTCCTTTAAATAGTTAGTCGGAAACGTAAAAGCTGCACCTCCAATCATGAGCGTCTTCTTTGGATCTTTTACATAATAATCTGATGCGCCAAAATATTTAACGTAACTAAAAGGACTCTCGCCATTATCAAGATACATTGCAGATGAAGAAGATTTATCAATAAGCATGTTTCTTCTAACTCGGCCGTCTTCCTCTTTGGTATCAAAAATCCAAATTCGATTATAAGCGGTATCGGTATCAATAAAACCATTCTTTTCAAATAACCTTAAATCAAGCTCGTTCGAAAAAAAAAGCACCAATGATAAAATAATCAGCCCAAGCTTAACGAAAAATATTTTTCCTTTTGTGCTCACAAATATGGATAAAACTCCCAGTGCTAGTATTAAAAAGAATAAAATCTGTGTAGTTTTAAAATATGAAAACAACACAAAACCGGTTAAAAATGTTCCGGTAATACTCCCTAAAGTTGAAAGCGCATATAAATTTCCTACGGTTGATCCGGAATCAGCCAAACTATTGAGTTTTAATTTAACACAGTAAGGAGAAACTATTCCAAACAACACGCTCGCAGGAGCGAACAAAATAGTACCGGCGAGAGTCGCGACCAATCTAATGTCCAGATTGGGCCAAGTTAATGTAAGGAATCTCATCAAACCTGCTTGAAAAAGCGAAGTTAGTATCAACGCAATTTGTGCGTACATTAAAATTTTTGCCAAATAGTCAAACGAAACACTTTTATCTGCTAATTTTCCGCCAATTCTGTAACCTAAGGCCAAACTTGCTAAAACAACTCCTATTAAACTTGTCCAAACAAACACGGATGTTCCGATATAGGGGGCGAGAATTCTGGAGCCTAGAATCTCTAAAATCATCACTAAAGCGCCCGAAATAAACACTACAATTTCTAATTTATATTTGGTAAGTGCATTCATAGAGTTGATTCTATCAAATTTATTGTTAATGGGGCATCCACATCGGGTGGGAGTGTCCTAAAGCTTTGCGTTCGTTTAAATACTGGATATGAGAAGCTCTGTGTTTCTCTAAGCCACCTGCGTTAAAATTCGCAACGCGAGTGAGATCTGCCGCGTAGCTGCCTCCTATAAAGTGAGGCATAATCACGTACGTAGCGCCAAGAAGATACAGCTTTAACGCATCGTCGATATTATACGACATGAGTACGACACCGGAATCTTTATTTTCTCTTCTAATTGTTTCAAGTAAAAATCTACTAGTTTCTAAATCGGGAATTGTTGAGACTACAAATTTAGCCTCGGAGACGTTTACTTCGCTTAAAAACTCAGCATCTTCTGCATCGCCGTATTCACAATTTATATTTTTTTCTTTAAGTTCTCTTATCACTTCGGGGTCAAAATCTACAGCTAAATAATCTAACTTTAATTCGGTAAAAAGTTTTATGAAGTCATATCCGGATCTATTGCATCCAAATAAAATAATGTCATATTTTGAAACAATACTTCTTTCGAAAACTACTTTTTTCCGCTCAAAAATTACAAGATATTTAGAGATCTTTTCGTATATCTTTTCGGAATTAATAATTATATATGAGGAAAAAGTTATTGTTATTACCGCGACTAGTGTAACCAACGAGAGTATCGACTCATTTATGTGCCCGAGTTTTACACCCAACATTACAAATATCAAAGAGAATTCGCTAATCTGAGGAAAAACCGCTCCGGACAAGAATCCGGATTTTTTACTGTAACCAAACATGCCCATAAAAATCATAACGATGACGGGTTTCATAAAAATAACAAACATACTTAAAACTACTGCTGAAACTAAAATTGTGCCAAAGCCTCCTAAATTCATCTGCGCACCAAGGTATATAAAAAACATAACCACAAAAAAGTCGCGCAACGGTTTGAGTCTTGAGCTTATTTCGTGAGAAAACGGCGACATGGATAAAGTAACTCCTGCAACTAGTGCCCCGATTTCAACCGAAAAGCCTAAGTATTTAAAAATCGAAGCCAGTCCAAAACCCCATCCTATCGCAAATAAAAATAAATATTCTTGAGATTTTGCAAAGAATCCTGCGAGTTTTGGCAAGACATATTTTGAAACCACAGTAAGTACAAGAGTTGCTGAAATTCCTTTTATTAAAATCATTAGAGCTGATAATAAAAGACTATCCTTTGTTGAAAGAGTTGAAGCTACAATTAGAGCAAGTGTAGCTACTAAATCCTGAACAAGCAAAACTCCTATCGATATTCGACCGTAAATTTTATCGAGATCTTTTTTATCTGATACAAGTTTTAAAATTATGATTGTGCTACTAAAGGTAAGAGCCAAACTTAAATAAACGGCAGAAATTTGGTCAAACCCAAGAACTATAGCAAGTAAAAACCCCAAAAGTGAAGTTATTGTGATTTGCCCTAAACCTACTAAAAATGAAATTCCTCCCACATCGTGCATTTCTTGAGGATTGAGACTGAGTCCGACAATAAATAAGAGCATCGATATCCCCATCAATGAAAATATCTCGGTAGAATCTGACGCTTTAACAATATTTAAAAAGTAAGGGCCGACTAAAATTCCAGTTATTATGTGACCCATAATGAGAGGTTGTTTAAAAACTCTCATAACACCGCCGACAACGGCAGCTAACACAATCAGTAAACTTAATTGCAAAAAAATATCCATATAGGCAGTGATTAAAGTTTACAGTATCGGTGCCTTTTTGAAACACCCGGGATTAGACAAAAAACCTCATTTGTGTTAGAGTATCCGTAGCTCGAAAGAAGTAAGAAGTAAAAGAAGAGTTACCCTCGTTCGTATTTCCCCACTCTTAGAGACCAAAAATATGAGTAGTAAAAGTTACATTAAAGCCAGCGGATCCACGGATATCGCCGGTTTTTTAATAATTGGACGAAGGGTGGTGATCAGTAATGACTAAACTTTATGTTGGAAATCTCCCATTTAGCTTTAGCGACGATACATTGAAAGATTTATTTGCTTCCTATGGTAACGTTTTATCTTCTAGTGTTATTAAAGATAGAAATACAGGAAGAAGCAAAGGTTTCGGCTTCGTAGAACTCGACGATGACGGTATGGCCCAAACAGCTATTACCGAATTAAGCGGTAAAGACGTAGAAGGAAGAAACTTAGTAGTATCAGTAGCTAGACCTATGGAAGAAAGACCTCAAAGATCTTTCGGTGGAGGAAATGGCGGTTTTAGAAGATAATCTTTTAAAATAACCTATTAATACGAAAAACGAGGGACTCCGGTAAAACGGGGTCTCTTTGTTTTTGTGGAATTTAATTGGCGCACCCGGAGGGACTTGAACCCCCGACTTCAGCGTCCGCAACGCTGCGTTCTATCCCCTGAACTACGGGTGCAGACTATACAAAACACAACTATTTTACCATTTATATAGAGGGAAACGGGAATTACAAATCGAACTTATTCATTACAGACTTATAAGTTCTATCAAGGGCATCGCTCGGAGCTTCTTTTATAAACATAATATGTTGAGATAGGTACTCCTGAAGATTTGCAACATTTAAATCCGGAGAAAGCGGTAAAAATAACCTTTTCGGAAAAGTCATATAGGTATCCAGAACTAAAATTTTTCCTGCGCCTTCTTGATCGGTAAAGAAAAACTTATCCAGCTGATACCAATAATATATTTTTTCTTCTAAAACAACTCCGTGTGTCGTGATGAGATATTCCCCGTCCATATTATCTGAGCGATTAAAGACGACAACAGCAAAAATCAAACTTCCGATCACCATCAAGAGCATTATTTCTCCCATCATAGCCAGAATTAACGCGATTACTACACCGATTATCGAAAGTGATCTTATTGACCTGTTATTTAAACTGAATTTGTTAAATTTTACCTGGGCTGACCAGCTAAACACGGTTTTCTTTTCGCCATATTTTTCAAATACCTCTCTTTGTGAAAGTTCTGCAGATGGCGCTGGCTGGCCGGGATTAGGGTTTTTGTTTTTGGAATAAGTATTTTTTAACGCGTCTGTGAAGTTGTTGATTGAGAGTATCGCCATA
>CAZHAM010000039.1:0-4531 GCA_964530415.1 uncultured Candidatus Saccharibacteria bacterium
TACCCCATATCCATCATGGACTGCTTGTAGTCTACGGTTGCCTGAGAAATCGCCTCCTGGGGCGTTATACCTTCTTTTTGGGCATAAGTTTCTGCGGGTAAACCAAAACAGTCCCATCCCATGGGGAACAAAACATTGTAGCCGCGCATTCTTAAGAATCTTGAGTAAATTTCGGGAACTGTATATCTCATCATATGCCCAATGTGTAAAAAACGGCCCGAGGGGTAGGGGAGTTCGGCCAAAATGTACTTCTTAGGTTTATTAGAAAAATCTATCGCTTTGTAAATATTGTTTTTAAACCAAAGATCCTTGTATTTCTTCTCAATTTCAGTGTGATTGTATTTTGGCATATATGGGCTAGTTTACTATATTTACCAAGCTATTTAAAGTTATCAAAATAACGACGTCATGCATGAGAAAAGGAAAAAAGGATAAAAGGTTGAAAAGAACAGTTATTTGTAATAATATAGCCAAGCTATGGCAAAAAAGAAAAAAGGCAACAGATTTTTGATAGGTTTAGAATGCACGGAAACGGGCATTAGAAGCTATGTTACTCAAAAAAATAAGATTAACTCCCCCGACAAAATGCAGATAATGAAATACAACTCAAAGCTAAAAAAGCATACTCTCCACAAAGAAGTTCAAAAACTCAAGTAAGTTAGCTCTTTAAAGCCTTGTGTATCGAATCACTCGCTCTTTTTGTTTTTACATCTTTTAACCAATCGAAACTGGGTTTTTTCTTTTGATTACTCGTTTTAATTTCAACATAATCACCATCTTTTAACTCGTATGTAAGCTTTTGGACTTCTCCGTTTACTTTACCCGCGATGCACCTATTTCCGATATCAAAGTGAATTGAATAGGCAAAATCAATTAAATTTGCACCTTTGGGAAGTTCGATGATATCTCCGGCAGGTGTAAATACATAGACATTATTTGCAAAATGATCGATTTTTAGCTCATTGCCTTCGAAAAAGTTTAAATCCTTAAGAATATTTGGATTGCCCTGTATATCCTTAGAAAATTTAGCACCGGTCTTATATACAAAGTGGCTGGCGACACCAAATTCATTAAATTCGTGCATCTGATATGTTTTAATTTGTATTTCTACATCTAAATCATTGGTTAATTTATACAAATTATGCAAGCTTCTGTACCCGCTTGGTGTTGGTTTAGAAATATAATCGTCTCTTTCTTCGGGATATGGTTCGAAAAGACTATTTAATATATCCTCTGTTTTATAGCAATCTTCAACGGTATCGACGACAATTCTCATTGCAACAATATCCTTAATCTTGTAAAGACCCTCTTCGTTAACTGTTCCGTATTTACGCTTAATTTTCTTATATATCGAGTACGTGTGTTTAACTCTATATTTTAGGTCATGGTGAATATCTTCGCTGTGTAAAAACTCTGAAATGACACTTTTCGCTTCATTCAATTCGTTTTCAAAAGAACTTTTATTAAGACCGCGATACTTTTTTATAAAATAGTAATTTTTTGGATCCAACAGTTTAAGGGCATTATCTTCAAGAATTCGGACATATTTATATAGACCCGTCAGCTGACACACCGGAGAATAAATATATAGTGCTTTGTATGCATTTTCTTCTCTTTTTTCCGCGTGAAGCATATGTGCGGTTTTAATACTTTCAGCACGGTCAATTAATCTAACTACCAGTAATTTAGGGTCATTAATAAGATTAAGAAAAGTTTGGATTATAATTTTTTCATTTGCATGGCCCGGTCTAATTAGCGGAAGATGCCTATGAGCAAAGTCGTGATAGCCTTTAACAAGATCAGCAAGATTTACGTCAAACTCATTAGCAATTTTTGCATAATAATCATTATCGAAATCAGGATTGTGGTGTAGATAGGCTAAAGCAATAAGATTTTCTTCGGTTATACCAATTGATTTTACTTCGTACACAACTTTTGAAACATGGGTAATATAAGCCTCGCCAGAGGCTCTAAAACGGTCTTTTAAACAACTTTCTGCTAAAGCTTTGGCTTTTGACTCTATATTAACGACTTCCATGTCCTCACTTTCTTAAACTTTTGCTAACCTTTCCATCAAACTTGAGTAAAATCTTAAATTATGTATCGATGATAGTCTGTAAAAAGTTGGGTCGGCACTTTTTGAAAGGTGATATAGATGAGATTTTATATAATTTTTGCATGTATAGCAATCGCATTCGTCTGATATCGGCGTGAAATCGTTTTTGTATTTTCCGCTGTTTATATAAATAAAGCTGAAATTGCCGTTTTGGCTAACATAAAGTCTATTGTGGCGTGCATCTCGTGTTGGTAAAACGCAGTCAAACAGGTTGTAACCCATTTTTACACAATTTTCTATATCAATTGGTTTTCCCACACCCATAGCGTATTTCGGTAATGTATCTGGCATCAAACTTGCCGTATACTCCAAGATCTCATTCATAAAAACATTATTCTCCATAGGCCAGCCACCGTAAGCGTAACCGTCAAACCCGATGTTGATTAGCTCATCAGCGCACATTTTGCGTAGTTTCTCATCGTTGCCGCCTTGAATGATGGCAAATATCAAAGCCTTAGATTTTGTATTCTCAAACGCCTTTTTGCATCTTTTTGCCCAATCTATAGTTCTTTGAACAGACTTTAACTGGACATCGTGGTTTTCTGTAGGGTCCGTACAGTCGTCGAGACACATTATAATGTCGCTTCCTAATCTGATCTGAGTATCAATACACGACTCCGGAGTAAGCACCAACGTTCCACCAGAAGACAGATTTTTAAACGTAACTCCATCGTCCGTGATTTTTCCGTTAGACTTGTTTCTTCTAACCAGCGACATAGCCTGAAATCCACCGGAATCGGTAATTATCGGATAGCCCTCAAAACCCATATATTTGTGAATTCCGCCATACTGTTCAATCGTGTCCACCAGACCGTCTAAAATTAAGTGATACGTATTTGTCACCAGACCCGGAGTATTTGTTGATTTAACGTCTTCAATAGACATTCCTTTTAATGCCGCATGAGTTGCATCCGGCAAAAACGCCGGAAGCTGCAGAATACCTGATTTTGTTTCTATTATCATAAATTTGTTATATAATATTTACCGCTTTTGAATTAAAGCAATTATGGACGCTGGAACATTATACATAGTATCTACTCCCATAGGAAACCTTGAAGATATAACCTTTAGAGCTATCACGGTTTTAAAAAACTGCGGACTTGTAATTTCTGAGGATACACGAGAAACTGATAAGATCTTAAAACACTACCAGCTAACAGCAAGGCAGATTTCTTATAGAGACCAGAACCACGTTAGAGTTTACGGTCAGATACTTGAAGAGCTAAAAAACGGTATAAACATTGCTTTAGTTTCGGACAGTGGTACCCCGCTTATATCAGATCCCGGATTTAAGCTTGTTTCAGAGCTCGCAAAGGCAGGAATTAACATCGAATCAATTCCCGGACCTTCTTCGGTAATCTCGTCTATTTCGGTGAGCGGTCTTCCTACCGATAAATTTACTTTTTTGGGATTTTTGCCTAAATCAAAAGGCCAAAGATCGGCTATGTTAAAAGAATACTGCGCATTAGAAACAACAGTAATCATTTTCGAGTCGCCGTTTAGAGTAAAGAAATTATTAGAAGAAATTCAGTCGGAAGTGGGAAACAGATTCATTTGCGTAGTTAAAGATCAAACTAAAGTTTTTGAAAAGATATTACGAAGTTGTGTAGCAGAAGTGATTAATCAAATTCCGGATAATCCAAAAGGCGAATATATAGTTTTGATTGCCAAAGAAGGATATTCATTTTAAAAATATGGACCCAGATATAAAAAAACAAGAATCAATACATCTCAAAAGTACTTTAACTAAGATTGTTGAGAATAAAGAGTCTATGAATCGCATTATGACGCAGATGGGTGTGAGCAACTTAGACAGATTAAAAGAGTTGCGCGAAAATCCTGAAACGGGTATGGATTTTTCAATCTTTTTAGAGCAGCTGCACGAAAAAAACCTGGCCTTTAACTTTAAAGATAAATACAAAAGACTCGAAGAAATGGATTATTTACTTAAGGAGCCTTACTTTGCACGTATCGACTTGCTTAATACAACTGAAGACCTTAAAAAAAGTTTCTATATAGGCAAGTTTGGTTTTATTGAGAATGCGGTACTAGAACCACTAGTCACAGACTGGCGTACTAAAGTCGCATCCGTTTACTACAGATACAGATATCCCCAAAAATCAGTTTTTTATGATACACAAGAGGGAAAAACAGTTAGAGATCTACCACTTAAAAGAACTTACGAGATTGATAACGGCGAGCTTGTAAAATATTACAATAACGATATTCAATTTGATGAAAACGAAATTATTGTCGATAAACTCGGAAAAAGAACCGGAGGAGTTTTAGAAGACATTGTCGAAACTATACAGGAATCTCAGTTAGACATTATTGAGTCAGACCCGAGACAAGTCTGCATCGTTCAAGGTTGCGTTGGAAGCGGAAAAAGCACTGTGGCTATTCACAAACTTTCTC
>CAZHAM010000040.1:0-4372 GCA_964530415.1 uncultured Candidatus Saccharibacteria bacterium
CCTTGTAAATTCTTTTGAGCATAATCACCGGCATTTTTTACCGAAATAAAAATATCCTTATGAGTCCAGATTACAAAAATTGACCATACAAACATTGAAATCGAAATGAACGTTAATAAATACTTTGTTTTTTTAGTGAAAATTAGTCCAATAATCGGAATTTGTAACAATACCACAAACAGGAATAGCTCTTTTTGCGAAACCAAAAACTGAAGTTTTAAGAAATATTGGGCAATAATAAAAATTAGTAGGGCTACGATGCTTGCAAAAGTTACGATCTTTGAGTCTTTTTGTGATTTGTCCAAAATATAGTCATTTATAGAAATTCCTAAAATAATTGCGAAAAACGGAATAACCGGCGTTAACAATCTTGGAATTGCGGCCGGCCACAAAAGTGCCAAAGCTAGCTCGACTATTACAAAAGCCGAAATGTAAGGATATTTTATTGCTAAGTCTATAATCTTTTTTTTGCTTTTATATATAAATACAAATGCATTTGCAAACCCAAAAACAAATACTACCGAAACTAGGTATATTGCGAGCATCTTAAGATCATAACTTCTGCCACTCGGCTCTTCAAAGTACGATGAGGTGAAAGGATTGCGATAAATCAGATACGGAACTAAAGTTGCCAAGAAGGATAAAGAAAATAGTATTAAGTTTTTATACTCTTTGGCAAGAATAATGCCAAAAGCTACGGCCGCAGTTAGAATATAGCCTTCAAATCTAGTTAAAACTGCCAATCCACAAACTAATCCCAAAATAAGAAGTGTTGAGGATTTGAATAAACCTTTTGCTCCCAAAAGAAAGTAAAAAGCTGATAATACCAAAAGTGTAAACGGAACATCGGCCATAAGCCTTATGGACCAATATAAATAAACGGGATTAAGTGTAAAAGCTAGTAAAGCGATATCTTGTTCTGCTTCAGTTAGTTCTAACTTATTGATAATCTTTATGAAAACATACAAGGAAGCGATACTGATTACCAACATTACGATTCTGCCAAATAAAACCTGATCCACATTTTGTGGCCTGGCTGACAAAATAAGCGAATATAGAGGCGGTCTTTTTTCGTCTGGGGGGTAGGATCCTTCTCTGATAAATTCGGAGGCTCGCAAAATTCTATACGAATCACCCCATTCGGCCACGTTTACATTTAACAAAAAAACGTGAAGTACTAAAAATAAAGCGATGATTAAATGTCTAAAGGTAATTCTCTTTTGCAAATTCATAAACTTCCTCGAGTAATCTGACCCGTTGATCCCATGAATAAATAAGTTTCACTTTGTGTGTATCTACCGGAGGCTTAGCTTCTATTAATTGCTGTGAGATCTCTGCAATATATTTGGGTTCCAGGTTTTCAAGATAAAACAAACCGTCAATATTTTCCCCGAGCTTAAACCCGGAAACCAAACACGGAATACCGCAAGCTAAACCCTGTGTAACAACTTTCGGTGAACCTTCCCAGGATGACGGCAGTACAAATAGATCTGACACCTGATACGCAATTGGAACTTCGGGATAAGGCGTATAACCAACCATAATGACCCTATCTTCAACATTGTCTTTTTTTGCAGCCATTGTTAATTTTTCAATATAGCTTGCATCCCCGGGACCTACCAAAAGAAGTTTATAGTTTATGGGGAGATATTTTAGCGATTCGACCAGTAAATGAATATTTTTGCGTTCCACCATCATGCCGTGATTTAAAATAACCTTGTCATAAATGTCGACACCAAGTTCGTTTCTGGATTTATCTCTTTCCTCTTGACCTATTGAACCGAAAATATCTGTGTTTACACCTGATTCGAGAACAAAACATTTTTTAGGATCTGCACCATAATATTCAATCGCTTCTTTTTTAACTTCTTCGCTGACAAATACAAAAGCTGCACCAGCATCAATCGACCATTTCTCAGCTTTGACTTCCAACGGCCACTGTATATATTTTGATAAAGGTGATATTTCTATTTTGTCTTCTTCGAGCTTTTTCCACCTTCCCATTGCGGTTTTGTGGAAATGTACTACTAAAGGAACTTTTAATTCATCTGACCATGGAAAATGTTTTTTTAAGATCGCTCTGTAAAGATATAACCATATTGCAAAATGTCCGTGAGAATGAATTATATCCGGAGTGTTTTTCGCCCGCCATCTTTTATAATAAAAAAACATCGATACAGCAGTCGTAAAAAATAAAGTAGCTTGAAAAGGCTCGCGCATAAAAGTGTGAAGTTTTACTCCTTTTATTTCCTCCGGACCAGATTTTGGCCACTTGGCCCCAAACACATCAATTTCGTGTCCGAGTTTTGACTGAGCAACTGTAATTTCGTACGGGTGCGGAGCTAGTCCGGACCACGGTTTTGGCCAGTCGTAAATTATTCTTAAAATTTTCATATTTAAACTTCGTTAATAACTTTTTGGTACTTATTAATCATAGCATCAAGAGAAAATTCATCCGAAGCTATTTTGTATGCGTTTAATCCAAATTCCCGTCTTTTATCAGCATCGTTTATTAATTCCAAAACTCTGTCCTTAAAATATGAATTTTCGCCTTCGGGAATTAAATAGCCTGTTTCGTTGTCTCTTACTGCGTCTTTAACTCCGCCCATGTTAAAAGCTACAACAGGTAATCCGCTAAGCATTGCTTCTACTAAAACCATTGGAAATCCCTCGTATCTTTTTGTCGGGAATAAAAAGATCTTAGTTTTTTTGGAGCCGTAATGTGCAATTACTTCGTCGGGAGATTTTTTTCCGTGAAATATAATCCTGTTTTCTAAATTTAACATCTTTACACGTTTTTTAAGTTTTTCTTCTAACGGACCTCCTCCGATTACATCTAAATAAACATCTTTAAAATCGGCTTCAGAAAAAATTTTGATTAATAAATCCACCCCTTTTTCTTTAACGAGTCTTCCGACAAACAAAAGTCTAACTTCTTCGGGGTTAGTATCGTTTGAGTCATCTTGAGTAGAGCCTCCGATTTTATTTAAGAAATTCTGAATATCTAATCCGTTGTGAATTACTTCAAATTTATCTTCAGGCGCATACGTTTCGTCTATCAACGCGCTTTTAACATAGTTCGAGACCGCAATAACTTTATCGGAACCGTGAACAAATACTCTTTGCCATGAAAAAAAGTTAACAATTGCGTATCCCGTATCTGGAATTAACATTAGAAGACTATATAAAGAATCTACGTTTTTAAATCTTGTTCTCAATTCGCTTATTATCGTTCCGTGCGCAATAGAGATCACTTTAACTCCTAACTCAGCTTTACGCTTTACAATTCCTATACCTGAGGAGCTTTGTGCCAAAACCAAATCAAATTTGGTTTCGTTGTGAAATTTTTCGAAATATGTTGCTGATTTGTTAACCCAGCTATTTTTACTGGAACTATAGAGATACCTGTATTCGCACGGGACAAAAATGTATTTTACGCCTTTTTCTTCGGCAGAATCGAGTTTAATCTCGAATTTTGGGGTAAAAACAGTGATCTGATGCCCTTGTTTCACTAAGCCCTCACACAAAGCCTTATTTTGCGTCTCTAAACCACCAAAACCCTTGTGAAAAGTTGTCCTTTTGCTAAAAACCGCTATGTTCATACGGGTATTTTACCATCAAAAGGCCCTTACTTGCTTAGTGAATCCTCTAGCAAAGGTAGACATTTTTCGATATCAAAATTAGAAATAATATGGTTTTTGGCGTTTTGGCCATAATTTGACCTGAGATCGGGGTTTTCAATAAGTTTTTGTATTGCGTTTGCAAGCGCTTGTGGATCCGATTCAGGAACCGTAAGGCCTGTTGTGCAGTCTATTAGAACCTCGCCTATACTTCCGGAATTTGTTCCGATCAGAGGCATTCCGAAATATCCGGCCTCAACCATAGTGTTTGGTATGCCTTCAACATCCCCGCTCTTAGCTTTAATACTGGGTCTCACAAAAATATCCGAAACGCTCATATATTTTAAAACCTCGGAGTTTTGATCCGAACCGTTGCCGTGTAATTCGATAATATTTTCCAATTTAAATGCAATTATTTTATCCTCAAGTTTTTTAAAGAGAGCTATATTTTCTGGCGAGTAACCGCCTCCAATAATTATCATTTTAAATTTAACACCAGAATCATTTAGGATTTTTGCCGCTTCAACCAAAAATTCGTGTCCCTTTTTCTCCTCCATTCTTCCTACGGTCAAAATTAACGGAAAATCAGGTTTCACAAATTCAGTAAACGAAATATTTTGTAGTCTTGTAAAATCGTATCCGTGGAATTGAAGTAAAATTTTGCTTTCAAGTTGGGATCCGGCCTTCTCTTTTAAGTAGTTTAGAGCATTCTTATTACATACCGCTATAAACTCTGCTGTTTCGATTTTTTC
>CAZHAM010000041.1:0-3989 GCA_964530415.1 uncultured Candidatus Saccharibacteria bacterium
CTCCCGTTTCAAGTAGTGTTGCAGGGCCTGTCGGTGTATACAACATTGTTGGTTCGATTTTAAATTATGGTGGTTCGTATGTGTTTTTAAGCATGTTAGATTTTATAGCTCTAATGTCTTTGAGTTTAGCGTTTATAAACATTCTGCCATTCCCAGCTTTAGACGGCGGCAGGATTGTTTTTATCTTGATAGAGAAGGTAATGGGAAAAAGAGTTAATCCGATTTTAGAGGCAAAAATCCACAAGATAGGCATCTCGCTTTTGTTTGGGCTTCTGATACTGATCTCAATAAAAGACCTCAACATATTTTAACGTTGTGAAATCAACTCATTTTAACTGATTAGTTATTTGTTTATACAGCACCGAATAAATATGATTGCTTATTTTGAAAAAGTTGCTTCCGAGATTATACTAGTTTACAGACGGGTATTTTTAATTGTTAAAAAATTTGGTAGAATACCACAGCTTACGGGTAATAAACTTACCCCGTTTTTGAGTAATTTTGACATAGTTTGGAGGTGTTTTTGTCAGACACGAGGTTAAAGTGATATCAGTTGGCAATGCTAATTGCCAAATTCTTAGTAAATGACCTCGCGTTTATATAAAATGGCTAAAATTAAAGTAAGACATGGAGAATCTTTAGAACAAGCTCTCAGAAGGTTTAACAAAGAAGTTTTAAAAGACGGAATCCTTCAGGAGTTACGCGATAGAGAAACATATAAAAAACCAAGTGAAATTAAACGCACAAAAGCTAAAGAATTAGCGTTTAAGATTAAGTTGGAGAAAAAACGAAGATGATACTAGATGATTTAAAATCTAAAGTAATCGAGTTTCAAAAAAGTAAAGACACAGAAAGACTGGGTATATTGAGGTATTTCTTGTCAGAAGTTAAATACAAAGAAATTGAATTAAGACCTCAAAATATCGAAGTTACTGATGAAATAGTCTTTAAAGTTTTAAAAAAACAGATAAAAAATTTAAATCAAAGCATCGAATTATTTGCAAAAGGGAATAGACAGGATCTTGTAGACAAGAATAAAAGAGAGTTAGAGATATATAAAGAATTTGCCGGTTTGTTTCCGTATGAACTTGAACAATAACACCCAAATCTTTGTAACCTTAGTAGGCGATAAAGAAATTCAAAAACTCAACAAAAAGCACCTAAAAAGAGATTATCCCACGGATGTATTGTCCTTTAATATCGATCAAACACTCGAAGACGGATCAGAATATCTTGGAGATGTCGTTGTAAATAGCGACCAGGCTAAAAGACAGGCGCAGGATTATGGAAATACTGTAGAGGAAGAAATCGCTGAGTTAGTAGGGCACGGAGTACTGCACCTTTTGGGAGTTCATCACGATGAAGATGACGAAAAAACGATTCATGGTTTAAAAAGTGAGGATAAATAAATGAAATTAATAGTAGGACTTGGCAATCCCAAGCTTAAATATTCAAAAAACAGGCACAACGCCGGATTTATTGTTGTAGATAAAATAGCTGAAAATTTAGGATTGAGTTGGTCCAACGATACAAAATTTAACTCCGAGACAGCATTATACAAGTCTCAGGACGGTGATTTTTTGTTTTTAAAGCCACAATCATTTATGAACAAGTCAGGCGAAGCAGTTTCTAAAGTCCTTTCATATTACAAATTAGAATTAATCGACCTTATTGTTGTTAACGACGATGTGGATTTTTCTTTTGGAGAGGTTAAAAAACAAATCGGAAGCGGATCCGCCGGCCACAACGGAGTCGAAAGTTTAATCGAGCACTTAGGATCGAAAGATTTTTGTAGATACCGCATAGGAGTAGGGCGACCCGAGAATTTAAATATTTTAATTGAAGACTGGGTACTCATGGATTTTACAGATTCTGAAATTGAGAAATTGACTGATATAGCAAGCAATATTCAAGGTGAAATTTTAATTCGCTAATGTTTGTTGGTTGATCCAATACCTCAAAAAAGTATACTTTTAGTAGTTAAGTTACAGGCAGGTTCCCAAAATGTTTTATACCAAATACCGCCCTCAAAAATTTAGTGAGATATCTAAGCCTAACGAAGCCGCCGATGCTCTCGTATCCCAGTTGCTGAAAAGTAAGACAGCACACGCATACCTTTTTGTAGGTTCCAGAGGCACAGGAAAAACAACTACCGCAAGAATTTTAGCGAAGGCGCTAAATTGCCACAAGTTGGATAAAAACGGCGATCCTTGTGACAAATGCGAATCGTGCGAAGCTATACGCAAGGGTACCTTCTTAGATTTAATTGAAATTGACGCCGCTAGCAATAGGGGAATAGACGATATACGCGAGTTAAAAAACAAGATCCGACTGGCACCAAGCGTCGGCGATAACAAGATTTATATTATAGATGAGGTGCACATGCTTACAAACGAAGCATTTAACGCCTTACTTAAAACTCTCGAAGAACCTCCTGCCAAAACAACCTTTATTTTATGTACAACCGAATTTAACAAAGTTCCCGAAACAATAAGATCACGATGCCAGGTCTACAAATTTAAACGCGCAACATTGGATCAGATAATCACAAAGTTAAAAAGCATCTCACAAAGTGAAAAAATTAAAATTTCAGAAGAAGAACTTAGAAAGCTGGCCAAGGCATCTCAGGGCGGCTTCAGAGACGCTGAGACGCTACTGGAGCAAGTTTCAGAAGGAGACATGGGTGTTGACACCGTTTTGAACATAAGCTCAAAGGACAAGTATCTCGATATGGTCGACTTTTTGCTAGCCGGTGATACATCCTCTGCGCTTAGTATGGTGGATTCGGTCTTTTCTGAAGGAGTAGACATTTATTATTGGATGGGGGAGTTGATCAGGTATGTAAGAGACATTTTATTTATCAAATCAGGTGCGCAGGCCCCCAACTTAGACTTCTCCCCGGATTTGGAAAAAGATCTAAATCGTCAGGTTGCCGAATCTGATTTACAATGGCTCGCCCAGGTTTTGGAAATTCTGGCAAAGCAGCATTCGCGAGTAAAGGGCTCATATATCGCACAGCTTCCTTTGGAGCTTGCTGTAGTTGAAATTTGTTCATTGGGTAAGACAAATGAGGGGGAGAATAAACCTATTCCACTTAAGCCAAACTCTTCAAATCCAAAAGTTAAGGTTTTTGAAAAAACTTCTCTTGACGAGTTGGACACAAAACTTTCAGAAAATATTGAGTTAAAGGAGATCCTTGAGGAGCAAATTCACAACGAGGACGTTGTAATTTTAGAAAATATACAGCCGGACGCTGTTTTAATTGGAATAGATTTTGTAAAAGATAAGTGGTCAGAGGTAGTTAGCAGTATGTCAAAATTAAACGGGTCTCTGATGGCATTGTTAAAATCGGGCAACCCTTTGGATGTTGAGGGGAATATTTTAGTAATCGAAGTTTTCTACCCATTCCACAAAGAAAGATTGGAGTCGACGAAAAACCGCACTTTAATCGAAGATTTGCTAAAGAAGGTGCTTGACGTTGATATGAGAATAAAGTGTAAGTTAAACGATTCTAAGGAAGAAAAGCTTAAAAAGTTTGAAACCGGTGTTTTAACGGATTTTAATGTCGTTCCGGTTGATAAAAAAGTCTCATTTGATAAATCTGCTGTCATTGAAATGCTCGACGGCGGTTTGCCAATGATTTAAAATACTTCGGTGAAACTCCCAAAGGCTATAACAAAACTAATTGACTCGTTTGAGAGATTACCCGGCATCGGGCCAAAATCAGCTCAGAGGCTGACCTTTTATTTGATGAACTTTCCACAAGAAGAGCTAGAAAAATTTGCCGAAGCCCTCACCCATCTTAAACAGGAAACGAGACTATGCGAAAAATGTAAAAATATCTCCGAAGATACTATTTGTTCCGTTTGTTCGGATTCTGCTCGAAACCAGGACAAAATACTCGTGGTTTCGACAATTTTAGATACATTCGCGCTTGAGAAAACAGGATTTGACGGAGTTTATCACGTTTTGCACGGTGTGATAGATCC
>CAZHAM010000042.1:0-3625 GCA_964530415.1 uncultured Candidatus Saccharibacteria bacterium
TGTCTCCCTCGTTCAACCAGGTTTCGTTCGCGCGTCAGAAACGCAAGAAATAAGTGATGTATGCGAGCCAAACAGAATCGACCCCGAAAATGCTATCTACGCCGATGAAACAGAGAATGCTTATCTGTACGATCATTGGCAGTGGGGCTGGATGTACCAAAGCGATAATGGCGAATATGCCAGCCTGACAAAATACATTTCGGGACCAAACAATAGCCTTACCGGGCTATACGGGACAGTAATAATGTACGCCCTTGGTGGAACTGTGGATGTCGACGTTTTAGTTTGGGCCGGCAGCGAAAGCTACATCTACGAATTTGAGCTCACTTCGGACACCGGTTTCACACCGTACGTCATTGGGTTTCCACCAGACGTAGTTGCGAGATTGAGCAACGGACAACCCATGTACATGAAAATCTCATGGCAGCCTCAAAGCGCCACATCGGGGTACTTAAGGTTGAGCTTTGCAAGTCTTCTTGTGTGCCGATCAACTCTTTTGGAGAGGTGGCATCTGGCCCTTCCCGTAATTCGGTACAAATACTAACTTGCGGTTACAAGGGGTGTCTATTCAATGTGCAATGCACTAAAGACACCCCTTAACCATATCTAAACTATCTGGCACTTTGTTCATGGGTGTGCTAAGATACTAAAGTTAATCAGTGGTTTATTAAAATTTGTGGAGATAAAAATGCAGGTAAAAGTAGAGAAACTACCAAAATCAACAATAAAATTAACGGTTACCGTTCCTAACGAAAAGGTTAAAGAGGCTTACGAAGCCGTATTAGAAGATGCTGTTTCAAAAACTGAAATTACCGGTTTTCGAAAAGGAAATGCGCCAAAAGATATGGTACGCGATAAAGTTGGCGTTTCTACCCTCTACGGAGAGGTTATAAATAATTTACTCCAAATATTTTACCCACAGGCAGTCAAAGAAAATCATATTGCCGCAATAGCCAACCCCAAAGTTGAAATAAAGGAGTTTGATATCGATAAAGATTTTGAATTTGTCGCTACATCAGCCTTAAGACCTGAGATTAAAATGGGTGATTTTAAAAAAGAACTTCAAAAAACATACGACGAAATGAAAAAAGATAGAAAAACCAAAAATGAAGAGGCAATAAAAAAAGGTGAAAAAATTGACGAATCTCACATCCATTTAACTACAAACCACATAATCGACGCGATGTTAAAAACCTGTGAATTAGAAGTTCCCGAATTAATTGTTGAGGAGGAAACCGAGAGAATCATGTCGAGATTAGTAGATCAAGCAGAATCAATTGGACTTTCGTTAGATCAATATTTAAAAGCTCAAAATAAAACTACCGAAGAACTAAAAAAGGAATACGGTATAGCGGCTGAAAGAAATGTAAAGGCTGAGTTTATCTTATCTGAAGCAATAAAAGACGCGGATATAAAAGTGGAAGAATCTGAAATAATCGACACAGTTAAAGCGAGCGGAGTAACAGATGCAGAAGAGAGAAAGAAAGACCCAATGGAATATTATTACGTAAAAAGCATATTACAAAAAAATAAATTAATTACTAAATTGTTAGAAGAAATTGAAGGAGAAGACTTTCATTCACACAACCACGATCATTAATCTTGGGTGTTTGACTGCAAGTTTTAAATTTTATGAGCATAAGAAATGACACTTTAGTACCGATAGTCGTAGAAAAAGAACCGAATGGTTTTGAAAGATCTTACGATATTTACTCAAGGCTTTTAAAAGATTACGTTGTTTTTGTTACAGGTGCGATAGATATGGGAGTCGCAAATACTTTTATCGCGCAAATGCTCTTTTTAGAAAGCCAGGATCCTGAAAGGGATATTTCAGTTTATATAAATTCTCCAGGTGGCGAAGTTTATGCAGGTGTTGCCATGTACGATACGATTAAACACGTTAAGAACGATGTTATAACAACAAACGTAGGGTTAGCCGCATCGGCCGCGTCACTTTTACTCGCAAGCGGAACCAAAGGCAAAAGAAAAACTTTGCCCAATACATACTCAATGATTCACCAACCACATACTGGGGGAGTTACAGGACAGGCAACCGATATTGAAATTGAAGCGAAGCACATGATCAAACTTAAACACCAATACGCAAGAATAATCGCCGATAATACAGGTCAGAAACTAGACAGAGTATTACTAGATATGGAACGCGATTTTTGGATGGACGCAGAAGAGACAGTAAAATATGGTTTGGTTGACGAAATCTTAAAACCTAAGAAAAAGTAATTTAGTAAGCACCCGCTCGGATTTTTGTTCTGAGCGGGTGTTTTAGCCAACGAACACTTTCATTATCTTAAGTTCCAGTCTACGTTGGCATCGATGTCTGATTCAGTCAGTTCAGGATGTGATTTAACAAAATGAATGTTAATACTGCCATGAACGCTGGATTTTGCCTCCAAAATATCTGGTCCGTATCCATATCCCAAGAATTTACCACATATACGACATTCAGGTGAACACTCGACGGCCTCCTCGCTATCACCTATACTCATGTACATTGTACTGTTCACAACTCGCCTCCTACTTCAAATTAGCTTAAACAAATCGATTTAAACTTAATCCAATAATTCTACTACAAATAGCCCAACCAAAATATAGAAATTATGCGGAAATTAAGGTAACATATCAGTGCTTTAGAGGTTATTCTACAAGTTTTAGGGCTCCTAGCTCAGTTGGTTAGAGCGCTTCAGTGACATTGAAGAGGTCACAGGTTCGAGTCCTGTGGGGCCCACCAAGAACTTTTACACACACTCATTTCAGAAGTATCATTAATAAGTGAGATCAAATCTTTTTTATGTAAAGGCAACCATCCTAGCGCTTATGCTCTTTATTGAGGCATTCATTCTGACATTTCTTATTACCGGTTACGTAGTCGCCCAAAATTACTTTACAATGTCGTGGGAGTTATCGTTGCAAACAGTTTTTTTGATGCTCTTTTTGGCTTACACATACTCCCTCACTATTGGCGCCTGGAATAAAACGGAGCAGTATATAATAGTGCCCTTGCCAATCTCACTTGCTATATTTACCGCCGTTTTGCAATACAATTTTAGTTATGCCGTTCTGGCTTTTATTTTATCCTTCTTACTTTTAACTTTAGATATTTACAAAGCAACACGTATCAAAAACCTTTTAATTAGATTTGATCCAAAGATTATTTTAAGACTGTCGACAACGGGGATATTATTTTTATTTAGCATCTTAGGAGCTGTTTTAGTTATTTTACATTCAGCAAGCGTACAAACTGAACTTAACATCGGCCACAAAATTGCAGAGGTAGTTGAAACGCCGTTAAAAAACGTTGTCAAAGGACAGCTCGAATCAAGTTTTCAGGATCAATCTATGCTTATTCCCGGCTATGAGTTGGATTTTTCAAATATAGATCCCTCATATTTGCCTTTTTTGGAACAGGCCGGAATTTCAAACCCAAACGATTTAAAAGATATGGCAAAAACTTCTGCTACTGAACAAATATATGACAAGATAAATGTTGGCAGTATTGTTGAAAATCAAGTAAATAATTACATCGAACCTTACAAAGGATTAATAAGACCTCTTATGGCAATTTTAGTATTCGGTCTTTTTCAATTTTATGCAACTATCGCAATGT
>CAZHAM010000043.1:0-3577 GCA_964530415.1 uncultured Candidatus Saccharibacteria bacterium
AACAACAGATGTGATTTTGTCAAAAGATATTTTTTGAGATAAATCATAAAAACTTTGAACAGTTGCAAAATCTACGTCGGTTGTTACATTATTTGCGTACGCGCTATATAGTTCCTTTAGTCTAAAAGGGTTAATTAAAGTCTGAACCGATAGGGCTTTGTCTTTTATCGCCATAATTACTTTTTGCTGTCTTTTTGCTCTGGCAAAGTCTGTACCCTCGTTATTGGTTCCTTTTCTTGAACGTACAAACTTTAGTGCTGTTTCCCCGTTCATTGTTTGGCTTCCAGATTTAAATTCTACGGCTTCGTATCTGCATGGGTACAAGACATTGGGTGCTGTATCCATTAGTTTTTCAATTTCTTCTTGTGATCGTCCGCAAGTATCACTCTCTCTTCCTTCAATAGGGTATTGGTAATCGATAAACGAGTTATCTACCGTCAGCTGAATTCCGCCCAAGGCGTCCACTGTTTCTTTAAAAAGATCAAAAGTAACCATCGCGTGGTAGTGAATCGGCATATCCAAAACTTCTTCGATTACACCCCTTAGCTCCTTTATACCTTCTTCATCTGTTTTTCCGCTGGCGTAAACCGCGTTTATCTTAGAAAAGTACCCCCTAGAATCCTTTACCCACAAATCCCTGGGAAGTGATATTAATACAATGTCTTTGTCCAGTTTTCCGATAGATGCTACAAGAATTGTGTCGGTGAGTTCCCCGGTTCTGTTGTCGTTTGATCTTTTGTCAGAGCCCAAAACCAGTATATTGGTTCGTCCGTCGGTTTCTTTAAGTGTCGATGCCGACACGTTTGCTATAACAGACATCGGTTTAAACCACGAAGACACCGTGTCTTTTGCCAAAAAGGCTATAAAGACGACTAAAAAGAGTGCAACAAATAAAGCGGCCGGTTTTGCTTTACCTGCCTTAGAATTCTGACTTTTCGACTGTAGTCTTTTTACATTAACGTATTTCATTGCTGTTGTAGTTTAGAGAACGCTTGGACTATATCAAAAAAATGGTTCGGATCCAAACTCGCATTTCCAACTAATACACCGTTCAGTTTATCTATATTAACTAATGACTGGACGTTTTGTCTATTTACAGATCCTCCGTAAACAATTTCAGTTCCGCTTGGAAGAGTCTCTGAAATTTTAGCTATAACTTGCGCAATTTCAGTTGGATCTTTTGCGCGATATTTTCCATCAACCGAAATATTTGAAGGATCTTCCCAAACCATAATTCCTTTAGGAATATACATTTTAATTGCGTCCTCGGGCTTAGCAAAACAAATAATTGGAACTATATTATTTTGGAGACACAAATCGCGTTTAAGTAAAACTTTTTCAGTTGGTTCTTTTCTTTCGCTGTGCCCGATTATTGAGTACTTGCAAAAATCTTTTAGTTGAAAGGCACCTGTGTATCCGGTGTGTGCGCCTAATTCAAATTCAGAAACATCCTGTGAGGCAATTAGTATATTTAAGTTAGGAATACTGTTTTTAAAAATCTCAGTTGCAATGGAAACGTGCAAACTTGAAGGCGCTAAAATTATTGATAAATCGTCGGGAGTATTTGAGAAATCAAATTTAGTAAACGCCGAATACCACTTTTTAAGATCGGCCAGGCTCATATTCATTTTCCAATTTGCAATTGCGTATTTCATATATTAATTATAATTCTTTTAATGTCTTTTCAATCAATCCCGGCAAACTTTCAATATCTTCGTGTGTGTAATTTAAACCGAGAGCGTTTAAACCCGCAAAAACTATGCCTATATCTGTATATATTTTTTCTGAGAATTGGCAGGCAACAAGTGAGTGAAGAAGTACGTTTCCGCCGATTTCCCCTTCTTTAGATTTTACACAACCTAGGGGACAATTTGAACACGAAGGATTTATACCCGAATTGATTGTCATATCGTCTCTTTTTTTAAGAAGTTTGTTGTAAAGTTCCGTATATGCCGAAAAGTTTTGTGGTTTATAAATTTCTGTGCCTGTTAAAACAAGCCCGCTAAGTTGTTTGTTGGTTAGTTTTTCTTCTACAATTCTCTCCGGAACCGTAAAGTAACTTTCGTTCAAAAGTTTACCATTTTGTAAGTTTAATTTGCTCCGTCTTCCCGGTAAGCCGAGAGAGTCTAAATCAGTGTTAGCAGGATGAAAAGTTACTTCTGAGTTAATAATTTCAATAACGGAAGGTTCGCTTAAAGTTCCCAAAAAGATTATTGCGTCGAGACCAGCAAATCTCATTCTAAGAGAAAGAGTCCCGCCAATATATAAATCTTCTACTACCCCGGTTTCATTTATAACAAACGCTGTTTTTGAAGCGTACGGAAAATACCCATTAAAAGGCCCAATTGCAAAAATCAACGGATCTTTATCATGAAATTGTTGCGCTAGCTTAATGGCCATTCCCACACCGCCAATGTATAAACCCAAATCGGTATAAGTTTTAAGTTCGGAGAAACGCTGAGACAAATTAACTATCAGTACATTTTTAGAAATTATATTCATCTGATTCTCCGTCGGTAATTTCAAAAACCTTTGTGGGGCAAATTTCTTTAATTTTTTCGATATCCAAAGAATTTACTCTGGGGTCTATTTCAATTAAAAAATCTAAAGAACCGTTTTCTTTAGGTCTCCTAAAAATTCTTATTAACGATTCTTCAAGACCGACTTTTTTAAGTTGTCTTTGAACCTCTAGCATGCACAGTTCACAACCGGTGCATCTTTTTGGAAATGTAGCTTTAATTCTTTTCATACTTTGGTTAATTTAGCGCAACTATACCTGGTAAAGTGCCATTTGCCAAAAATTGAAGCATCGCCCCGCCTCCGGTTGAAACAAATCCAAAGTCATTTAGTGGAAATTGCTTTTTAATGGCATTTATTGTGTCGCCACCCCCGATCACCGAATAAAAATCTCCGGTTTTAGTTAAATATGAGATTTCGTTGGCAATTGCATAGGTTCCTTGTGAATACGCTTTATGCTCGTACATCCCCATAGGTCCCGCCCATAACACAGTTTTAGATCCCTGAATTATTTTTATAAACTCTTCTATTGTGTTTTGACCGATATCTCTATTTTCAGTGGCGTAATCGGTTGGAATTTTTAACTTTTCGGGTATTTCGGTTTTCCACTCAAGACCTAATCTACCACCGAGTAATACATTGTCTGCAGTTTCCAAAAATTTGGAAACAACAGGCATTTTGCTTTCTAATTTTGCTCCGCCGATTATTACCGTAAATGGGTGTTGAGGGTTGTCTAGTAATTTTGTGAGAGTTTCGATTTCTTTAATGAGGTTTAATCCTGCGTATGCTTGAATATGCTTTGGAATCCCGACAATCGATGCGTGTTCTCTATGAGAAGTAGCAAAACTCTCGTTTACGTATACCTGTGTTTTGTTTGCCAGTCCTTGTGCATATACATCTGAATTTTCTTCTTCTCCCGGATCAAATCTGAGATTTTCTAACAGTTCATATTTTTGTTTGCCCAAGTTGGTGTCAAAAAAAGGAGCGAGCAAAGATGTGGATAACTTTTTACCCATATGCCCCGCAATTATAGGAATTCCGCCTTTTTCGATTATAAGTT
>CAZHAM010000044.1:0-3247 GCA_964530415.1 uncultured Candidatus Saccharibacteria bacterium
ATGAAAAAGTGGAATGTTGTGTCTGAATTTGATCCCAAAAAAGAGATTGATGAGCAATTGTTAAGTATCAGGGGTATAAGTTCTGCAAAAGAGATAAAGGAATTTATTAATCCGAAACCTGTTTCTCAGATTACAACGGAATTTTCCGCTGATTTTACTGAAACCTTAGAAATAGCTAAAGATTTAATTAACAAAGCAGTTAAAAGCGAGCAAAACATTATAATTTACGGGGATTATGATGCCGATGGAATTTGCGCAACGGCAATTTTGTTTAATTATTTTAAACACGAACTAAATTACGAAAAAATCGGTTACTTTATTCCAAACAGATTTGACAACGGATATGGCTTATCCAAAAACGCTTTAGAAGAGCTAACTAATAAATATAACGGAGAGAAGTTATTAATCATCACGGTAGATTCAGGAATAACCGCTGTTGAAGAGGTCGATCTCGCAAAAAAGTTGGGCCATACGGTAATAATTACGGATCACCATCAAAAGCCTGTAACCATGCCTAATGCAGATGCGGTGGTTTGGGACGACAATGTCGTAGGCACAACTTTAGCTTGGATACTGGCCGATGCTCTTGGCTCAAAAAATACTCAATCAATATCGTTTGCCGCAATCGCAACGATAACAGATCTCCAAAAAGTTATAGGTGTAAACCGAAGCTTTGTAAAATACGGGCTTGAAGTTTTAAACACTAATCCTCCGGTTGGGATAAAAAAATTGATCGAAGTATCAGGAAAAAATGTGTCTGAAATATCAACTTACGAACTTGGGTGGGTAATTGGACCAAGATTAAACGCCAGCGGTAGACTTGAGGCGGCGGAGCTTTCGTTAAAACTTTTGTTATCACAAACTGACAATGAAGCAGAAATATACGCGAGGGAATTAAACGAATTAAATTCTCAAAGACAAAACAAAACAATTGAAATGTATGAATTTGCGATGGTTTCCGAAAACGAAAAACTTCCGAAAATTATTTTTTCGTCAGACGAGAATTACCACGAAGGAATTATAGGTTTAGTTGCTGCGAGGCTCGCTCAAAAATACCACAGACCTTCTATCGTAATCAGCACAAACGGGGATATGGGCAAAGGCTCGGTAAGGTCAATTAAAAACATAAACATTATTGAAATGCTTCGAACTTGTGAAGAATTATTTGAAAGTGTAGGAGGTCATCCCATGGCCGCGGGTTTTACGATCAAACAAGCTAATATTGAACTACTGCAGTCAAAGATGATTGAACTTGCAGATAAGACAATCTCCGACGAGGATCTTATTCCTGAAATAAACATTGATTTAAAGCTGCCTGCGCAAGAGATAAATTTAGAAAACCTCAAAAAAGTAGAGAATTTAAAACCATTTGGTCTTGGTAATGAAGAACCCGTATTTTTAACCGAGGAGTTTGGTATTTTAGATGTCTCTTTCGTTGGAAAAGATAAATCTCATATGTTGATAAAGATGCGCAAAGACGGAAATTATTATAAAGGCATATTTTTTAACGGCATTGATCGAAACTTTAATTTGAATTTTGGCGATAAGATAAATGTTGTTTACACTTTAAAACGCAATGATTACAACGGAAATACTTACGTTGACTTAATAATCAAAGACTTAAAATAGTAGAGCCAAACCCACAGAGAAAAAATTAATTTCTATGGGTTTGGCAATAAAACCTGTTTTCTTCCTAGCTCCCAATTCTTCCTATTGTGATGACTCCTGCACGCAGTGGTAGGTCTGAATTTACCTTGCAAATTCTGCAGTGCTTTATATGTTTCTTCAGTTTTCTTTCCCAATCTTTCACAGCCGATGTTTCCGAGTTTCCGCATGCTACGATCTTACAACCGCAAGACGCCGATGCTGTATAGTGAACTTTCATTCTGACAATGCCCATGGAGTTTCTCCCATCTTTGGAGTTATGCTAGGTGCGCGAATTGAGCTGGCCTTAAAATTATTTGACACTTTCTGCAGCGCTCCTGGTGTTTTCTCCTCTTTTTCCCCAATTCTCTTTGAGCCGCTTCCTGTGTGATTCCGCTTGCGGAGATAATATATCCACAGGCTGCCAAACCTCTGACATCAAAACCCTTTTTTCTTGTCATTAGTGCGCTCCTTTCGTTGTCAATAAAACCTGGTTTCTTCTGACTTTTACGGAGTAAGGTACACATACGAAGGGGGATTTGCAATACGCTTACATTTATTACACCGGCGCATGTGTTTTGCCTTCTTTTTCTTCAACTCGTTTTTGACAGATTGCTCAGTCTTCCCACACGCGTGGATTTTGTCCCCGCAAAGTGCCTCGTCTATAAGATTAAAACCCTTATTTCCCATCTGAATCTCCTTTCGTTGCCATAACACTTTTAGAATAGGATTTACGAATTTTAGCACCAAGACCTATAAAAAGTCCATACATACCATTGACAACCCTTAAGCTTAAAAATATAGTGAAAACAACATAAAATGCTCTGATGGAGAATGTGACACTCCGTAGCAGTCCGGAGGAAATGCCGGATCGGGAATGCCCGTTATAGCTGTTAATAAGTTAAAAGTTCTGGGTGGTACCGTCCCTTTTAAAATTTGGGACCCCGGCAAATTCGCCGGGGCTTTTTTTATAGATTTCCGGCTCAAAGTAATAAGTTATAATAAAATATATGAAAAGAACATTAGCAATTGAAACATTAAATAAAGTAGGAGAAAAAGTTTTTCTGCAGGGTTGGGTAGATACCAAACGCGATCACGGTAAAATTACTTTTATCGAACTGCGCGATAGGTCGGGAAAACTTCAGTGTGTAGGTTTTAAAATGATGTCGGATTTAACACCAGAATCCGCGATAGAACTTATAGGTTTGGTAAAAAGTAGAGACGAGCGGAATATTAATCCGAATACCCCAACAGGTACCGTAGAAGTCGAAGTGGAATCTTACAAAGCAATAAATGCGTGCGGCGAGTTGCCGATGCCTGTAGACAGCGACGGCAAAGAAATCGGCGAAGAAATAAGATTGAGATATAGATACTTAGATCTTAGACGCGATAGAATGCAAAAGATTTTAAGAATGAGGTCAAAGTTATCAAACGAAATTAGAAACGAGCTTTTACAAAACGAATTTGTCGAGATAGAAACTCCTTTATTAACTAAATCAACAAAAGAAGGAGCCCGAGATTTTATTGTCCCCTCAAGATATCAGCCCGGAAAATTTTACGCTTTACCCCAAAGTCCCCAGCAATATAAACAGTTATTAATGAC